>JANWHO010000100.1 GCA_025450375.1 Chloroflexota bacterium | reverse complement strand
CCGCTAGATCGTCCGCGGTCAGCCGGTAGAGATCGACTGGTGAGTGGATATGACCGCCGCTAACCAGCGCCTCGATCACTTCCGGGCCCAGACCCTCGATGTCCATGTTGTCCCGAGCGGCATAGTGATCCAGGGCCTTGCGCAGCTTGGGTGGGCAGGCCGCGTTGCGACACTCCAGCACTTTCTCATTCCGCAAATGGAGCGGAGTGCCACAACTTGGGCAATGATCGGGGACCGGCAGATCGAGATCGGGTTCCTGTCCGATCGCTAGGCGGAGCACCTTGGGGATCACGTCGCCGGCACGGGTGACGATGATCCGGGCTCCGGTGCCAGCCCCCAGAGCCCGATAGAAGGCCGCGTGGTGAGCCGTATAGTGTGTCACCTGCGCCCCGTCCATGTCGATTGGGTCACAGATCAGGACCGGGGTTACCTGGCCAACCCGGCCAACCTGCCACTGCACGGACCGCACGGTCGCCTCGTACTCCATCCCCAGTCGCTTGTAGGCGATGGCCCAGCGGGGCGTCTTCTCCGAGGCGCCGAGCCGGCGTTGCCAATCGCGGTTCGCGACTTTGAGCACCAGGCCATCCATGGCGAAATCGGCGCCTCCCACCGTATCCAACAGATCGGCAATGGCCCGACCGGTCTCGGTTGTCGGCTGATCAAACTGCTCGTCGGGGCCAGGGCCCTCGCTCGCCACCCGATACTCGGGGACCGTGAAGCCCCAGGCAGCGAGGCAGCCATCCACCTCCGGCTGGGTAGGCATGCGGTCGCTCAGTTCCCAACCCTCGATACCATAGGCCAGGAAGGTGATCCCGTGGGCCTGGGCCCGATTGACACCGCCGGCGTTTGCCGATTGCGATCCGGTTTTACGGCGCAGATCGCCGGCCGCCGTGTTGCGGGCGGTCGCGACGTCCTCGCCCGCTGCGTGTAGGGCGGCGAAGCGGGAGAGCGGCAGATATGCTTCACCGCGGATATAAAGCGTGCGTTCCCGCTCGGGTATCTCCGCGGGCACACCCGCCAGGCCGCGCACGTTATGGGTCACATCCTCGCCGATCTTCCCGTTGCCGCGGGTGAGCGCGCGGGCAAGGCGGCCGCCGGCGTATTGCAGGACCAGGGTCAGACCGTCGATCTTCGGCTCGATCGAGAGGGCCAGGGCATCGGGGCCGCCCGCCAGTCCCAGGGTCCGGGCGGCTGATTCCTTGAACCGGTAAATCTCCTCCGCGCTATATGCTTTCTGCAGCGACAGGGTTGGGTAGGCATGGGGGATGGCCACCAACTCGCCGCTCACCTCGCCCAACACCTGGTGGGCCTGACCGGTCAATGCCTTCGCCAGTTCAGCCAGTCTATCGTAGCTCGCGTCGTCGATGATCGGCGCGTCCTCGTCGTAGTAGGCCGTATCGGCCGCGCTCAGCAACTCGTCGATTTCCACGGGCTCGGCGGAGGCGCCATTCAGAATAGCCGCCACGCGCGTTGCCACGGTCCGGACCTGCTCCACTGTCACCGCGTCTTCCACTTCAGCCCCCTTGCCTCCACTCAGCTCTCTCCTATTACTCTACACGGGTGCGAAGCGCGTGAAAGGGCGTTCGTGCACGAAAGGCTCATGGGCATGTCATCCCGGATCCGTCAATCGGTGGATGCCGCGAGCCGATCGGTGGATTGGCACCTCAACCAAACCTCGGCCGCATCCAAGCCAAGGAGTCGATGTGCCGGGCCCCTCCTCCAGCGTAGTCTAGATCGAGGAAACAACGCTGTTTGAGGAGGATAGGCGAACATGCCGATTATTGAGGTGAATCACTTGCGGAAGTGCTACCGCGACCAGGACGCGGTGCGCGACGTATCTTTCAGCGTGGAGGAGGGCGAGATCTTCGGGATCCTTGGCCCCAATGGCGCCGGGAAGACCACCACCGTGGAGTGCGTGGAGGGGCTTCGCGTCCCGGATGCCGGCAGCATTCGGGTACTGGGGCTCGATCCGCAACGCGACCGTGATGAGCTGCATCAGCTTGTCGGCGTTCAGCTTCAGGAGAGCAAGTTACCGGAGAAGCTCAAGGTCGGCGAGGCGCTGGAGCTGTATAGCTCCTTCTACCGGGCGCCGGCGAACTGGGAGCACCTGCTGGATATGCTCGGGCTGGCCGAGAAGCGTGACACCAGGTTCGGGAAACTGTCCGGTGGGCAGAAGCAGCGCCTGTCCATCGCTCTGGCCCTGATCGGGCGTCCACGGATCGCCGTGCTCGACGAGCTCACGACGGGTCTAGACCCAGGGGCGCGGCGCGACACCTGGGCGCTGATCGAGGGCGTCCGAGCCCAGGGCGTCACTATCGTGCTGGTCACGCACTTTATGGAGGAGGCCGAACGACACCCATCAAGGTGAGCAGGTGGTGGTGACCGGCACGGGCGACGTGCTGAACGCGGTGATTTCCGTCCTGGTCCGCAACCAGATCATGGCGGAACAACTGCGGGTGGACCAGGCCAATCTGGAGGACGCATTTGTCGCCCTTACCCGCCGCGCCGCCGGCGCGACGGAGAATTAGGAGACCCCTCGTGTCATCTGGTATAGGGGCGGCGCCCAAATCCGCCTTCGCCAAGCTCACGCTCACCGAGACGAAATTGTTCCTGCGCGAGCGCGTGGGCGTCTTCTGGGGCGTCCTCTTTCCCGTGATCCTCCTGATCATTTTCGGCAGTATTCCGGATAACCGGCACCCAAGCAAGACCGCCTACCTCTCCCATCGCGCACTCAATGGCCCGGTCGTAGGTCATCGCCTGGCCGGCTGCCCAGTTACCGGCGAATAGCTCTGGGCCGAGCGCCTGACGGATGGCCGCTACCATGTGGTCATGCTCTGCTTGGTCGCGCGAGGGCGGCCCCACCCCAATTTCCATTCCCAGCGCCGCGGCGGCTCCCAGTATCCGGGCGGCCCGCTCGTCGTCACCTTGCCGATGCACGAGATTGCTTAGGCTATGGAGGGTCAGTATGATGCCCTTGCGGTCCCCGAGATCGCGTCGAATCCTCAGGCTCTCGCGAAACCAGTCCCGGGCCCGCTCCAGGTCGCCCAGGTCGCTTGCCGCCCGCCCCAGGTTGCTGATCGCGCCCGCGGTGTGCCAGGGATCACCGATCTCCCGCCACATCCGCCAACATTCCTCGTAGAGGGCGAAGGCCCGTGCATGTTCGCCCTCGAGCCCGGCCAGCACACCCAGGTTATTGAGGTTTATCGCGCAATCCCGCGCCTTTCCTAACTCCCGCATGATGAACAGACCCTCCTCGTAGAGGCTCCGCGCTCGCGCATAGTCCCCGTTCGCGAGGGCTACGTTTCCCACATTGGACAATGCGTTCGCGATATGCGCGGGATCTCCCAAAGTACGCCGCAGCGCGAGCGACTCTTCATACAAGACAAGGGCACGGGCGTTATCATCCTGCGCGTAGGCCAGATTGCCGCCAAGATTGAGCGCCGTGGCTCGAACGCCGGCTTCCATATCGGGCCGCGAGGCGAGCGCCCGTTCCACCCAGAGCCGCCCTTCGCGGAAATGACCCCGCTGTCGCCAAAATAGACCCAGACAGCAGATGAGCCTTACCCCAAGCCGCCGATCTCCGCCCTCGTTGACACTCCATTGCAGCGCCGCCCGCAGGTTGTCGTGCTCCACCTCCAGGCGCGCGAGCCAGGCAGCTTGGTCGGCGCCACTGAGCAACGGCTCGGCCTGTTCCGCCAAGGTGAGGCACCAGCGCGCGAGCCGATCGCGGGCCGCCGGCTCCTCTCCGCACGCGCGCAGTCGTTCGGCGGCGTACTGCCGGACTGTTTCCAGCATCCGGTATCGTGTCTCTCCTTCCGGAGCCTCCACCGCGTCATCCACCTGGGCCAGCGACTTGGCGACCAGCCGCGCCAGCGGATCCAACACGCCGCTCTTCCCGGCGTTCCGATGAGGGCGGACCTGCTCCGCCGCGCCCAGTGTCCAGCCGCCCGCGAATACGGACAGGGCCCGCAGCAGGGCTTGCTCCTCTTCGTCCAGCAGTTGATAGCTCCAGGCGATCACCGCGTGTAGGGTCTGATGTCGGGGTAACGCGGCGCCATTGCCGGCGACCAACAGCCGGAAGCGATCGGAGAGGTGGGCGGCGAGTTCGCTGGGCGAGAGCAACGATAGCCTCGCGGCCGCCAACTCGATCGCCAGGGGGATGCCGTCAAGACTACGGCAGACCTCGACCATCGCGCGCCGATTGTCCATGGTTAAGGCAAAGCCGGACTTGACCGCGCGGGCGCGCTCCACCAACAAGCGGATCGAGGCAAGGCGCGCAAGCTCCGCCAAGGGCAGATCCACCTCGGCCCCAGGCGGGGGGACGGCAAGCGGCGGGAGTCGCCATACCGTTTCCCCCAAGATGCCGAGCGCCTGCCGGCTGGTTGCCAGAATCCGCGCCTGGGGACACATACCCAGCAGAGCCGCCGCGAAGGCGGCGCAACTAGCCAAAACGTGCTCGCAATTATCCAGGATCAGCAGCACCTGCCGAGGCTGCAGGATGGTGCCCAAACCAGCGAGCGGAGACTGGTCCGACGAAGGCCGCACCCCAAGCGTGGCACAGGCCTGCCGCCCGATCAGTTCCGGATCGGCAGCCTGTCCCGGCGGAAGCGAGGCAAGTTCAATCAACCACAAGCCATCGGCATAGTGACTATGCACCTCGTGCCCTACCTCAATGGCCAGCCGCGTCTTCCCACAGCCGCCCGATCCGGTGATTGTGATTAACCGTTTGAGGCCGCTGGCCGCTGGCTGCTGGTTCCCTTCCAGCCATCGGTCGCCCGCCAGGCCCTCCAGGAGCGCTTCAGCCAGGGCAGCCAGTTCTTTCTCGCGTCCCAAGAAGCTGGTGAGCGGGGTTGGGAGGTTAGTCCGCTGCCTCACGGCTGCCTGCCGGTCGGCCCTCACCTGGTCGTACCGGGCTGTCGTCTCGTTGTCCGGCGCCAGATCCAGATCCCGCCTTAAGGATTGGGCGAGTTGCTGGTAGGTGCGTAGGGCGTCGACATGCCTGCCGGCCTCTGCCTGCAAGCGCATGAGCGCGCGCGCGGCGTCTTCATGACATGGATCGGAGGCCAGCAACGTACGCAAGCAGCGCATGGCCTCCTCGTTCCCTCCCTGTCGCTCGCGCAGATCCGCCAGATGCAGCAGCAAAGCGCGATACTGTTCGCGTAGGACCTCGCGTCTGCGGACAGCCCACTCCTCATAGCGCTCGTCGGGCAGGAAGTCTCCCGCATAGAGCGCCAGGGCCGAGCGGGTCGCCACGGCATCGGCGCCGGCCAGGGCAGCGGTGGCGGCGCGCTCGAAGACGAGGGCGTCAAGCCAGTCCACGGGCGCCGAGCCTTCGGGCATGGGCGCCAGGACCACCAGGTCGCCCTCCAGACGTACATACTCCTGGCGTGAGTCTGGCCGGCCAAGCAACTGCCGCAGCCGATAGAGCGTTTGGCGGAGCAGCTTGGGGCCTCTATCCTGGTTGGCATTGGGCCAGAGTAGGTCGAGCAATTGCTCCCGATGCAGTTTGTGGCCGGGAGTGCTCAGCAGGCACTTGAAGAGCAGTGCTACTTTTCGCTGGGACCAGCCATCAGCCGGCACCGGGTCGGCGCCGCGCCAGACCACGAAATCACCCAGCGTCCGCACTCGGAGCTGGGAGGAAGCCGGAGCAGGCGTCGGGCTCTGGGGCGCGAGGTCCGGCGGCTGCTGCTTGCCGAGGTAGCGCGAGTATTGGCGCCCATCCTGGCGCCAAAAAGCAAACCAGTAGGGTCCGTGGCCCGGCGTGTCCTGGCGGCACGTGGAGCAGTCCGCCTTATTGCACCGGCGGAACTGCCGGCTGTAGGTGACACGGGCGCCGGGCGGTGGATCGGCCTTCGACATGTCATCGACTTCCAGGCTTGGCAACGGTCTTCATGGTCACAAGCATACTGCATCCGCAATTTGGCACATCACCCAAAGAGACCATACGGGCCTCGCGTCCGTGGTCGAGGGCAAAATTGGGGCGCGGGTACTCCAGGCCCGCTAATTTCGGCCACGGATTGTCACCAGGGTCGCGTGACGGTGGCCGGTGGTTGATCGCTCAAGCGGGCCTGGAGAACCCGCGCCCCTACAAGGAAGCCGCCAAACCCATCAACCTCCCGTTCGATGGCGGTGGCTAAGCCGGACCCGCCACCAACGAGCCAGTTATGGAGGCACGCACCTCCAGTGCCAAACGGCAGGGTAATGCTAAAAAGGGCCAAATCGAGAAGAGGCCCGCTGGACGCATCCAGCGGGCCTCATATGTATTGCGATGGGGTTTAGCCTTGGTTGGCGGGCAGTTCCCCGAGATGGACGGAGACGGTGACATTGCTCCCATTCCGATTCACGGTCAGGGACATGGTCGAGCCGGGCTTGCTGTTGGCCAGGGCCACCAGCAGATCGTCACCATTGGACACCGTGCGTCCATTGGCGGCGGTGATCACGTCACCTTGCTGGAGACCTGCCTGAGCCGCTGGGCTGCCGCTTGCCACGCTGCTGACCAACGCCCCGGAAATCGGAGTTTGCACAGCGCCGAAGCCGTAGATCGAGCCGTTCCCCTGGCTGGTGCTCCCCACCCCGATTCCTAGATAGGAGCGTCCGGTGTGCGCCACATGGCCGGTCGTGATGATCTGATGCGCGATGTAGGTGACGCGGATGCTGGGGACGGCGAACCCGATTCCCTGCGCGGCTCCGCCGTTATTGTTTTGCGGGTCCGTGGCCTCCAGGGTAGGGATGCCAACCACGGTGCCGCTCAGGTTGACCAGCGCCCCGCCCGAATTTCCGGGATTGATCGGGGCCGAGGTCTGCAGGGCGTTGGGCAGGTAGGCGCCGTTCGCTTCCTGCACGGTCCGGTTGACGGCACTGATCAGGCCGGAGGTGACGCTCTGCTGGAGATCCAGCGGATTGCCAATCGCCAATACGGTCTGGGCTACCGTGAAGCCATTGGCGCCCGCGAAGTGGGCGGCCGGCAGGCCGCTCGCCTTGATGTGAATGACCGCCAGGTCGTCCGAGGTGTCGGTGCCGACCACGGTCGCCGGGTACACCTTGCCGTTGTTCAGGGTGACCCGGAATTTGGTGCCGTTCGCCACCACATGGGCATTGGTCACGATGTCCCCGGTCGAGTCGTAAATGACGCCCGAACCAGAGCCGACTCCTACGTTGTTGACATAGACCACCGATGGGCTGGCCACCGAGAACGCATGCTCGGTGAGCGCGTCATAGGACGAGGCCGCGGTAGCCGAGGACGCGGTGGTTGGTGCTTTCGTCGCATCCGCCAAGACCGATTGATTCCCGGAGGAACCGAGGGCATGCTCGCCCAGAGCTCCTGCCGCCACCAGCGTGACCGCCGTGACCACGCCCGCGAAACGTTTCATAATAGATCCTCCTCCATGATTGGCTAACCCCGCGCGACGATCTCGCGCTATTCGCTTGAAGCGTTTGTGTCGCCGTGGAAGGGACGGTGCGAAGGCCGCGTCCACGGCGGCACTCTTTAAGCATACGAGTGGTCAATGACCGCCGCATGACCGATTTCTGACAATTCGATGACAGAGAATCTCAGGTTGAAATGGGAAGGGTGACCGTAAACCGGGCCCCGCCGGCCGGCGTATTGCCGGCGGCTATCCGTCCACCATGCGCCTCCACGAAGGTCCGGGCGATCGCCAGACCCAGGCCCATACCCCGCCCGGTTCGCGATGCGTCCGCTTGGTAAAAGCGATCGAAAATACGCGGCAACTGATCGGGAGGGATGCCTGGACCACTGTCCGTTACGGTGAGCCGAGCCTTCCCACCGGTCCGCTCCGTCATGACCACGATAGTGCCGCCGGCGGGCGTATACTTCAGGGCATTATCGAGGAGAATGACCAGCACCTGGCGCAAGCGGCTGGGATCACCCTGGATCGGCAAGGGCTCCGGGGCCGTAAGGGTGAGGCGTTGATCCCCGTCCTCGGCCAGGATTTCCATCCCGTCCACGATCTCGCGGGCCACCGCCGAGAGATCGAGGGCTCCGCGCTCCATGGTCAGCACTCCGCTGTCGGCCCGCGCCAGCAGGGACAGCGAATCGACCAGGCGGGTGAGATGGGTGGTCTGCACCAGGGTTTGCTCCAGTGCCTGCTGTTGGTCCAGGGAAGAGCCGCCGCTGAGCGCCAATTCGGCGCCGGTCCGGACAATAGCCAGCGGCGTGCGCAGTTCATGAGCGGCATCGGCGACAAAATCGCGCTGCCGCCGCCACGAGGCCCGCACCGGCGCCAGGGCTCCGCGGACCAGGACGCTGCTAATCCCCCCCGCGGCGACCAGGCCGATCGCCCCCACGATGATCAGACCACGGAGGAGTCCAGCAAGATCCGCCTCTAACTGGCTTTCGGAAATGCTGGCCTGTACCACGTACACCACCTGGGATTCATCGGGACTATAGATGGCATAGCTGTAGGTGAGGTAATTCTGGCCATCGCGCGTTTGCTGGGTGAAAGTCGGGTCAGCCCCGTTCGCCTCGGAACGAGCCGCGTTCTGGTCGACCAGCGGCGGATTAAAGGGGCCACTTTCGCCCAGCACGTTCAGCTGCGCGTCGATAACCGTATAGAAGACCCCATTCAGATCGGGGGTGCCCCGCCCGGGAATATAGACCTGGCTTTGCTGGCCGCTCCGAATCATCAAGTCGATAATCGGCGCATGCTGCGCCTTCGCCTTCAAGGTGTTCTCGAGCGACTGCAATTGACTCTGGCGGGTAATCCCATAGACCACGCTGCCCAGGGCCACGACGAGCAAACAGAGGAGGCCGACCGTAAGGAGGGCCAGCCGCCACCCCACCTTCCGCAGCGTCGCCGCCGTCGGGTCAGCGCGCGGCCTGGAGCCCGGCGCCAATAGCCACATGGTCGTTCCCTTCCCGCGAATCCGGCACCTTGAGCTTGTAGCCCACGCCGCGAACCGTATGGATCAACGCGTAGGAGAAACCTTCATCCACCACCTTGCGCAGGCGGCGAATGGTGGCGTCCACCACGTTGGCCAGGGAATCGAAGCTGTAGTCCCACACCCGCTCTAAGATCAAGGTCCGGCTCAGCACCTGGCCCGGATGGCGCATCAGGTATTCCAGGAGCGCGAATTCCTTTGGCGTGAGATCGAGAGTCTGCCCCGCCCGTGTCACTTCATGGGCCCGCCGATCCAGCACCAGATCCCCAGCCACCAGGCGGTCCTGGTCCACCTGGGGAGAGCCTCGCCGAGTACAGGCGCGGAGCCGGGCCAACAATTCCTCGAAGGCGAAGGGCTTGGCCAGATAGTCATCCGCTCCGGCGCTAAAACCGCCCAGCTTATCATGCAAGGCGTCGCGCGCCGTCAACATGAGAATGGGCAGATTGTTTCCGTCCGCCCGGAGGCGGCGCGCGATTTGCAGGCCGTCCATCCCGGGCAACATCACGTCCAATACCATCACGTCATAGGCGCCGCTCTCGGCCCGCTCGAGGCCGCCAGGGCCATCGTGGGCCACGTCCACGGTGTAATATTCCTGGGTGAGACCGCGCCGCAAGAGATCAGCCAGGGCGCGGTCATCCTCCACTACTAGCACATGCACGGTACACTCCTTCCCGTATTGCCCGCGCGTTCACTCAACGGGCGTGCCGGATCTCCGACCACTCAACCACTCCTCCCCAGGGTAGCACCCGTCCATGACGGATTGATGACAAACCGAAACGCGGGGGGTTGTCAGGTCCGTGTCCCTATTGGGCTCCCCAGGTGCGCGATCACAGTGCCTTCGAGGATCGGACCGATCGGGCCGATCCGTCCGATCCTCGCCGGGTTTCCGGGAAACCGGCTTGCGGCAACTCCGCGTCTGGTCTACCCTAGGGATCACCGCCTCCATTCCGCCTGACTACGTGCCGCACGAGAGGGACCAGCATGGCCACCCAGTTTCAAGTCGTCTTTGACTGCGCCGATCCCGATGCCCTTTCTCAGTTCTGGGCCGCCGCCCTGGGCTACATCGTCCAGCCGCCGCCGGAAGGTTTCGCCGATTGGCCTAGCTTTCTGGCAACCATTGGATTGGCCCATCGGGTGAGCCAGGCGAGCGCCATTGTCGATCTGGATGGCGGTGGCCCACGGATCTATTTCCAGCGCGTCCCCGAAGGCAAGGTGGTGAAAAATCGGGTCCATCTGGATCTCAACGTCTCCGACAGACGGCGGGTCGGGCCGGAGGAGGGTCGGAAGCGGGTAGCGGCGGAAGCAGCGCGGCTGATACCCCTGGGAGCGCGGAAGGTGCGCGACTACGCCGAGGGCCCCGAGTCCTGGACCGTGATGGCTGACCCGGAAGAGAACGAGTTCTGCCTGCACTGAGCGGCTTTCCGACGGAGGAGGGTCATGGCGCTTGCCCATAGGGTCGATACCGGCAAGAAGATACGGCTTTCGGACATCAGTCCGGACGATACTGGTGGGCTCAAGCGCGCCGACGCCGCCAAGGACACTACCCAACTGAACAATCAGTTGACCAACCTTCAGGAAATGCTCTACGCGGCGGGCGAGAGCAGCGTGCTGATCGTCTTGCAGGGACTGGATACGGCGGGGAAGGACGGCACGATCACCCATGTGATGGGCGCCTTCAATCCGATCGGCTGCAGGGTGGAGTCGTTCAAGACCCCTACTCCCACCGAGTTGGCGCATGACTTTCTCTGGCGCGTGCATTTGGCGGCGCCCGCGCGGGGAATGATCGCCATTTTTAACCGCTCCCATTATGAGGACGTGCTGATCACGCGGGTCCACAAGTTGGCCCCCAAGGAGGTGTGGGAGAAACGCTTCGAGCGGATCAACCAATTCGAGGCGCTGCTGACCGAGAACGGCACCACCGTGCTTAAATTCTTCCTCTACATCTCCAAGGACGAGCAGCGCGCGCGTCTGGAGGCGCGGGAAGCGGACCGTGAGAAGGCATGGAAGCTCTCGTCATCCGATTGGCCCGAGCACGAGTTGTATGACCAGTATGTTCAAGTCTACGAGGACGCGCTCAGCCGGTGCTCCACCCAATACGCTCCCTGGTATGTCGTCCCCGCCAATCACAAGTGGTTCCGCAACCTGGCGGTGGCGCGGACCATTGCCGAGGCCCTGGAAGGGCGCCGCAAGGAATGGCGGGAAGCGGTCGAGGCGCGGGGGGCGATCCAACTGGCGGCCCGCAAGGCGGCCAGGGGATCGTAAGGGCTCGTCGCCACTCCTGACCGCAAGCGGAACCCAACCGACTCTCGAATTCGACCGCGACGGGCGTGGCTCTCATGCTGCTTTCAGCTTCCCCTGCTACGATTCAGCAATGCGGGGTGCGTAGCCGCGCGTTGGAGAGCTTGGTATGTCCACCGAAATCTTGGTGATTGATGATGATCCGCGGATCACCAGTCTGCTGCAGCGGGCGCTTCGCTTCGCCGGCCATACGGTTCGGGAGGCCGCTGATGGACCTCAAGGTCTAACCCTGGCGGCCGAGCACCCGCCCGATCTGGTGATTCTCGATGTAATGCTTCCCGGAATGGATGGCCTGACGGTCTGCCGCCGGATGCGCCTGCTGGGCGATGTTCCCATTCTCATGCTCACCGCTCGCGACGACATTCCCGACCGCGTGCTCGGCCTGGACGCGGGCGCCGACGATTATCTGGTCAAGCCCTTCGCGGTGGAGGAGTTGCTGGCTCGGGTCCGGGCCCTCCTCCGTCGCGCCGTGGACCTCGACGAGCCCGAAGCCGACGAGCCTGGAACCATGGAGTACGCTGATCTTGTGCTCGATACCAGTGCCCGGTACGTGCGCCGCGGCGGTCGCGCCACTCCGTTGAGTACCACGGAGTATAAGCTAGTTCGCCTATTCTTGCGTCATCCCGATCAAGTGCTCACCCGAGAGCAACTGATGGACCGGGTATGGGGTCTGGATTTCCTGGGCGAGTCCAACGTGCTGGAGGTCTATATCCGCTACCTGCGGATCAAGCTGGAACAGGACGGTTTGCCGCGGCTGATCCATACAGTCCGCGGCACTGGCTATGTGTTGCGTGAATAGCCGACTGGTGCTGATGGGCAAGGAGGATTCGTGCCGATCCGCCTCCGTCTAGCCCTGTGGTGCGGTTCCATTCTCGCCGTCGGGTTACTCTGTTTTACCACCCTGCTCTGGCTGGCGGCCGGTCATACCCTGCGTGACGCTGGAGACCAGGTGATCAAGGGACGGGCCAGCCGTGTCGACACCCTCCTGGGATCCGCCGGCGATCGTTCCCAGCTTCCGGTCCGCCTGGCACGGGTGGTCAAGGTGTTTTCTTCTCCCGGCGTAACCGTGACCCTGGCCGATGCCGCCGGCACCGTTCTGGCGCAGAGCGTCGGCGGCAACATGCCGACCCCTCCGTGTGCCGCCGCCTGCCCCCAGGTACGTTTAGGAAGGATCACCGCCTTCCCCGATCAGTCCTACTACGATCGGCAGGTGGATGCGGCGCCGTTTCGGGTATTCGTCATGCGGCGCTCCGTTCCCGGTCCGGTTCGCTATATCCTGGTGGGCCACGATATTGGCTACATCGACAATACCCTGCAAACGCTCCTGGCCCTGCTTGTGACTGGGAGCGTCCTCTGTCTGGCCCTGGTGGTTGCCGCCGCCTGGCGCTTTGCCGGGCGCGCACTGGCTCCCATCGCCACGCTCACCGCCACGGCGGCGGCGATTGCGCGATCCGGCGGCCTCGACGCTCGCGTGGAGGCGCCGGCTCGGCTCGACGAGGTAGGCAACCTGGCCGCCACCTTCAATGCCATGCTGGCTCGGTTGGCGGGTTCCCGCGCGGCCCAGCGCCGCTTCGTCTCCGACGCCTCGCACGAGATCCGCGCCCCCCTCACCACGATCCGGGGCAACGCCGAACTGCTCCTGCTGGACCCAGCCACTTCCCCGGCTGACCGGGCGGACGCACTGCGGGACATCGCGACCGAGGCGGCGCGCCTCACCCGCCTGGTAGATGGTCTGCTGGCCCTGGCCCGCGGCGATGCCGGGCGCCGGGGGCCGCCGCAGCCGGTGCGCCTGCACGATCTGGTGAGCGCCCTGGTGCAATCATTGTCCGGACGCCCTGGCATCCCGCGCCTCACCCTCAATCCGTGCCCGCCGGTCGTGGTGCGGGCGGACCCGGATCAGTTGGAAGAGGTCGTGATCAATCTGCTGGACAACGCGATCAAATATACACCCGTCGAAGGAGTCATCACCTGCACCTTACGAGCGGAGGAAAACTGGGCGGTTCTGGAGGTGCGGGACACCGGAATTGGCATTCATCCCGACGACCTGCCGCATATTTTCGAGCGCTTCTATCGGGCCGACCGGGCCCACGGGCGGGGCGAGCTTCAGGCGGCGGCAACGGGCGTGAGCCAGGCGGTCCCCGGCAGTGGGCTGGGGCTGGCAATCGCGCTCCAAATCATGGAGGAAATCGGCGGTACGATCACTGTCGAGAGCGTGGTGGGAGAGGGGAGCTGCTTTACCGTGCGCCTCCCGCTCGCCGGGGCTCAATCGCGCGATGGAGTAGGGGCTCGCTGATCGGCCTACTCCTTAAATCTTTCCCCTGCATGCTAGCAAGAGAGAGTCCGGTCGAGGTGGAAGCGAGTAGGGCGGAAGGTCGTGGCCGAGAGCAAGCAGCTGGAAGCCCAGGACATTTCGAGCCGCTAATCGAGACTGGGAAGGCGGAATTGGAGCGCCCCTTCCCTGATTCCGACCTAATTGGTGGTCTGGACATTCGGCCACCGCCCTCAGGTGGGTGCGATGGGCCTCGAATCGCTCCGCCAGCCAGTCGTATTCGCCCATCGGTCACATTTCTTCCCCGCCAAACGTCATTATTGTGACGAACGAAACGAGGCCCATGTGACAGGGGGATCGGCTTCCGTAGACCGCGTCGAAACCTGAATGTTCAGCATCACGGTTGAGCAAACACACCTGAAGACCCCTGGAGGAGATCACTCATGCAAGCACGGATGAAAAACCCCGCGATGATCCTTCCTGATGCCATGCAGGCTCTGCAGGCCCTGAGCAAGTCCTCGGAAGAGAGCGGCGTGCCGCGGCGGACGATCGACCTTATCCACCTGCGCGCCAGCCAGATCAATGGCTGCAGCGTCTGCATTGACATGCATTCTCGCCTCGCCAAGAAGGCAGGCGAAACGGACGAGCGCCTCTTCGCGGTGGCGGCCTGGCGGGATACACCCTACTTCACCGACGCCGAACGCGCGGCCCTGGCGCTCACCGAGGCGGTCACCCGACTCAGCGACCGGGCGGATCCGGTACCCGACGCGACCTGGGAGGAGGCGACCCGGCACTACGACGAGCCGGCGCTCGCGGCCCTGATTCTTTCGATCGCTTCGATCAACGTCTGGAACCGCCTCAACGTCACTACCAGGCAGGTGGCGGGCGCCGTGGCGTGGTGAGCGGCGCCAGGCAGCGCGGTCATCGCGATGGCACGCGGTGACCGCGCCACATGAACTCCTCCGGAACGCCATCATAGCGCCCCGCCGTGAGTGCCCTGTAGGCGTGGATCGTCTCCGCAAGGGGAACGACCTGCCCCGGTCTCCCCGTGAATGGCGCTGCCACGACGAACGGCTGCGAGAAGAACCGCCGCACCTGGCGCGCCCGCGCGCATTCCATTAAGCCCCTGCTCGTCCACCCTAGCCTCGCGATTGTCTACCTCGAGATGCATCCCATTTCTATGTGCCAACGGGCCTCGGATCGCTTTATTCGTCGGAAGGCGAGCACTGGTGCCCACGCTCTCCCACATGGTCTTCCTGGTTATTCGGGGTGGAGTTCGTCCGCCATGCCCTTTCAGACGCCGGGCGTTAGACCGCCCGTGAGGGTGGCCACCAGATCCTTGACGAAGCGATCGTCCTCCGCTGGATCAGGGGCGCGACCGAGGAATTGACCCTGCATGGCGCGCTGCTGGCAGGCCCCAAGCAAGAGGGCCGCCGCGGCCTCGACGCTGGCCTCTGGACGAATCCGCCCGAGCCGCTGTTCCAGGCGCAGATAGGATGCCACGATCTGATTGGCCCGCTGCGGCCCCAGGCCTTGCTGGCGTACACTCTCGTTCAGGTCGGGTGAGGCCAGCACGGTGACGGCCAGCGGCGTCATCTCGACAAAATAGGGCACCGCGACCCGCGCTACTTCCTCCAGGTGGTCGGGGACCGTGTCCTCGCCCGCGCGCTCCAGAAGCGCCGAGATCAATGGAATGAACGGCGGCAGCTTCTCGGCCATTACCGCGTGCAGGAGATCGGCCTTGGTGGCAAAGTAGGTATAGAGGCTGCCCTCGGAACAGCCCGCCGCTCGCGCGATCTCCTTGGTGGTAGCTCCCGCCTGTCCACGGGTCCGCAACACGTCGACCGCCGCGTCGAGGATACGATCTCGGGTTCCCATTGATGTTCACTGCTCTCTACTTAACATGTCTCTGCTTGACATTGAATGAACGCTCGTCTACTATGAGTATACACTCACTAACAATGATTGAGTGTTCAGTGGCCGGCGATGGACTGACCACAGCGTAGCAGAACCCGAGACGGCTGGGCCGCGGGCGCCCGTGTCCTGGCCGCACGGCGCGAGACGCGCTCATCCATCGCCTTGCTCGTTCGCCGTGTGGGAGAATTCATCATGGACTCGGTAGCATCCTTCCCCGCATCGCCGCCCTGGTCGGCGCCCGCTCACCGTTGGTG
>JANWHO010000099.1 GCA_025450375.1 Chloroflexota bacterium | reverse complement strand
GCGAACCCAAGGATGACCAGATCCAGGTTGGCGGCCAGCACATGCTTGAGATCAACCCCGCCCGCCGCCGCGCGCGCCAACTCGTTCCGACGGGGGAGGATCCGCTCGATCGCCCCTTCCTGATCATTCGCCGGGCGCACCAGCACATGATCGCCGATCACCAGCGGGCTCTTCTCGGTTCGCCGGCCCTGTTTGAAGCGCCCCGGCAAGGAGCAGACCAGGGTGTGCTCTCCCACGCGCACCGTATAGAAGCCGCTTTGTGAGCGGACTACCAGGCCCTCCAGGAGGTCATCGGCAGCCGTCAGGGGAAGACCGCCTCCAGAATTACTTGTTGCCCGAACATCATCTTGTTGCCTCAAACAGCCATCCTTTTCCCGGACTCAAATCCGCCCAGATCCTAAATGTACGCTTTCCCCCATACCATGGGCCCTACGATAACACGTCGGTATCTCCCATGGCGGGAGCCGGTGCCTGTTATTGCCGCAAGCATGCAGCACTCCCAGGATCAGTCTCGCCGCAGCCGCAGTTTCCGGGCCAGCCAGCGGCGGCGGAGCCGGTGGAGCGCCTCGGCGGCATCCTGAATCTCTTGCGGATTGAGTGATCCGCGCGTCTGGCCGTAGGTCGCGATGGCGTAGAGGCCGGTGATTCTGGCCACGTCGGCGTATTCCTCGGGTGATCGCTGGGCGTAAAGGCGCGCGAACTCCTGAGGAGTTTGCCAGGAGCGAGGGCCCTGGGCCAGGATGGCGGCGGTTCGGCCCATTTGCCGGTAGATACCGTCGATGGTGCGTTGCCGGCGGCGGGATATGGCGGCCCACGCTGTCCCCAGGAAGACGGCCGCCAGCAGGGCGATCAGCGGCCAGAGTGGCGGGACATGGGTCTCGGTTTGCCTCGTGGGCACGGTCGCCGCCTCTGCCGGTTTGGCTGGAGTTAGGGGGATGGCCGTGGTTGGCTTGGCGGCAGGCTGAACGCCCCCAGCCAGGGCCGGACCACCGGCGCCGATCTGGCTCCCCGCTGGTGCGCCGGCGAAGCCGGGCGTGGGCTCGAAAGGCACCCATCCCACCCCCTGAAAGAAGATTTCCGGCCAGGTGTGGGCGTCCGTTCCTCGTACCTCCCAGCCGGTTGCGGTGTGCGTACCGGTAATGTAACCGCCCACCACCCGCGCCGGTAGTCCGGCCAGCCTGGCTAGCAGGGCCATGGCCGAGGCGAAATGTACGCAGTAACCACGGTGGCTGGTGAAAAGGAAATAGACGAGCGGATCCTGTCCGTTGGGCGGGGCGCCGACTCCGCTGTCATAGGTGAAGAGAGGACCGTGGAGATACGCGGTGATCGCCCGTGCCTTGCCCAGTTGATCTGGTTCGCCCGCCGTGAGCCGCACCGCCAATTGGCGGAGGCGTGGATCGAGCCCAGCGGGGAGCGTCGTGTACCGACCATCCGGCGGCGGACCAATCGCCCCTGGACGAGGAGTGGAAAAAGGCAGTTCGGACGCGATAGTGTACTGGGCGCCGGCTGGGAGCTCGTTCGCCCCATACAGCGCGGCGGGCTCGCTGCCGGAGACATTGGGATCGGGGTAGATGCCGCGCATGGCGATGCTGGCGGTCACCGGGCGGCCAGGAGCGAAGAGCAGGCCATCCGCGGGCGCCGCTACGGTGATTCGCACGGTCACTACACGGTCATCATGGTGGGGGACGTTCGCGGGCATCGCCACGCCCGCTGGGGCGGTCAGGGTTTGACCAGGATCGCCCAGACGCCAGCTTCCCTGGCTGTATTGGGTATAAACCTGGCCGCGCCAATAGGGCCGGAGACCGGGAGGCACCCCCCGCACCCGCATCACCGAGCCGGCATAGGGGTGGAACGGCCCATCGAGCGCCACCCGATCGCCAAAACCACCGGCGCCCAGCGCGCCACTGTCGGGAAGCGCCGCCAGGCGCAGCGGGTTGCTGAGTTCTGGCTGCCAGCGGGTCCAGGTTTGGGTGGCCCAGTGCCGCAAAGCGCCGGCCTGCCAGGTGGGCAGCGCGCACCAGGCCAACGGAACCGCCAGGCCGAGAGCGCAGAGGCCCCCCGCCAGCGAGGTTACTGCCCAGCGGAGCGGCAAGCGGCCTTCCGTAGGTTCCACCGCGTGCGCCCAGCGCTCCGCCCAGGTGTGCCATAGGACCAGGACAAGCGCCAAGCCGACAAATGGGAGGATCCAGGATTGAGCGGCGCCGCTCACGCTGGCCGCGGTCAGGAGGTTCGCCCCCGCCAACACAATAGCGGGCCAGACATAGCCGGCACGAAGCACCAGCCACAGCACCCCCCAGGTCAATTCCCAGGTGAGCAGGGCCAGGAGCACGAGGAGTATGAAGATCGCGCCATGACCGCCGATATTGAGCGATATGGCCTGGCTGGCGGATTGGCCGGGGAGTTCCAGCGACAGTCCGCCGGCGGGCAGATTCTTGATCGAATCGGTCAAGCCAACCGGGCGATTCGCCAGCCACAGGGCGCCCGCCCCCGCGAAAACCTGGGCCAGCAGCCAGCAGCACCAATCGGGGAGCCGGGAGAGGATAAGGGGCAACGAGGAGACTCCGGCCGCCAGGCACAGCGCCACCAGATAGGGAGCGCCGCCGGTCATAAACAGCACCCCAAGGGTCCGCGCGGCGATCAGAGTCATGGCCAGGGCGATCCCGGCCGTTCCCAGGAAGCGGGTAACCATCCGCCATGCCGGGGCCGTCATCGGCAGCGATCCTTGACGCGCCATTATGGCGCCCATCCACGATAACGGTGAACCCGCACCCCCGCGCTATCCAGCGCCAGGGCCTGCGCGTCCAGGGTATCCCCATCTATCGAGTCCGGAGTTTGCACCAGAATGCAGACCACCGCCCCGCCCACCCGAGCCAGGTTCGCCAGCCAAGGGCTCCAGCGAGCGTCCGCCCAGGGGGTGATCACAATCAGGGCGCCCCAGCGGGCACTCCCCGGCAACCGGTCCAAACCGCGCGCCACATCGCCGGAGGCGGCCGCGGCCATGGCCAGGGCCTCGCGCGGCGCCTGCCCATGGCCGCGCCGGCGACCCGGCGCGATGATGGTGTTCGGTCCGGCCAGGAGCAATCCGGTCGGGATGCCTGCCCGTTCCTGCCGGTCCAGCAGGGACGCGGCGGTGGCGATCACCAGTTCCACCGTCTCCGTCCCATCTTGCTCCGTGTGCGCGCCGGCATCCAGATCCAGGACCAGCCAGGTTTCCGCGGCGGGCTCTCCCTCGGGCTCCCGTACGATCAGCGTCCCGCGCCGGGCCGTGGAGAGCCAGTGAATGCGCGAGAGCACGTCGCCAGGCTGATACGGGCGCACCTCACGCACCATGGCGGAAGGCTGGGCACTGGAGCGGCCACGGAGACCGGCCCCGCGTCCCGAAGGGAACGGGAGCGCCAGGTCGGCCAGAGGGAGAGGACGGGGATAGACCAGCACCATTTCCTCGGCCCGGCGACTCCTCGATCGGGCGAAAAAGCCGAACGGGTCGCCGGTATGCAACTGCCACCCGCCCGCCGGCCAGCAACCGCGGTACCAGCAAGGAAGCTCGACCTCAATGGAGCGGCGCCCACGGGGAGGCATGGCCACCAGGTGTATCTCGGCGGTTTGGGCGCCGATCCCCTCGGGACGGAGCATAGTCCAGATGACCGGCCAGGGGGCGCGATTCCGGACCGCGTAGCGCACGGTCAGGGTGTCTCCCGCCGTGACGGTACGCCGGGCAAGGGTTGAAGTCGCGCTCAGGGCCCAGGCGCTGGCCTGGGTTGCCAGGAGGCAAACCGCCAGAAGCCCGAGGAGGGCCGGGCCGATCCGCTGCGGGAGGGGCCAACCGGAGAACAGCCCGGCCCCCAGGATCACCACTCCCAGGGCGGCGGGCCATACCCACCGGCCTCCCAGAGGAATCATCGGCCCCATGCGACGGCGCTCACGTCTCCGATGGCGCCGCCCGTGAGGTTGCGCAGCCCCTTCCCGTCGTAGCGCATCACCCACGGATCATGCAACCGGCCCAGCGGGCCCAGCGCTCCCGAGGCGACCAGAATGACGATGTGCTTTCCATCAGGACTCCAGGACGGCTGAGACGCGGACAGACCGAGGTTGCCGGTGAGAATGGTGAGGTACTGGCCATCAGGATGGAGGAGCGCGATCACGGAGGCGGCCGCTTCCTCCGCGCCCTCGGCCGGATGAAGGGTGGCGATGATGTGGCTGCCATCGGGTGAGAAGCGGGCATCCGAGAAGCTCCCAGCACCTGGGGCATCGCCACCCACCGGCCGTGCATGGCCACCACCGGCATCAGCCATCCACAGCGCCCCATTCAGGGTGAACAGCAGGTGTTTCCCATCCGGAGACCAATCCTGCAGCAGGCGCACTCCGCCGGCGAACAGTCGCCGAAGGTGCCTCCCATCGACGTTCAACGCATAGGAGCTGAAGTTGGCGCAGCAGCCGGCGCTGAATCCGATCCTCTTGCCATCCGGGGTATAGCGAGGCGCCGTGATCTGGCCAAAGGAATCCGCGGGCAAGGCATAGAGACGCCGAGGATGCGCGCCGGCGGAATCAGCCTGCCAGAGTGCCGTACCGTCCAATACATAGGCGATATGCCGGCCATCGGGCGAGCGGGTGAGCGCGGTCACGGCCCCTGCCTCGGTGATCCCCGGCACGCGCGTCAGGTGATCGCTCGGCGTGCCCCACCACAGGGCGGAATGGGCGGGTGAGAGATCACGGGTTGGCGGGGCGGCGGCCAGCAGGATGAGCCTGGCGGGTAGCTGCCCCGCCCCGCGAGCGGGCGGAAACGATGGCGTGAAGAGGAAGACCAGGGCAAGCAGGAGAGCCGGCCATGGACTATGTTTCGAGAGAAACCGCAACGGATATCTCCTCTTCGGCCCGCGCCACATCGTCATCACGGCGCCGGGCAATTGCCAGCACATGGGCGCTGGCGGCCAGCAAGCCCGGATCGGAGGCCAGGTCATAGTTCAGGTCGGCCCACGCCTCCCAGGCCGGACCTTGCAGGGCACTTACCCGCTCTTCCACCCCATCGACGATCCCCTCGGCCGCCAGCAGACGGAGCACCTCGAAGCCCGAGGCTTGCAGGAGGGGCGGGATCTCCTCCGGGCGCGCATGGTAGGCATGGGGCACGGCCGAGTCGATGGGCTCCGGCAAGATCCCACACTCCAGCAAGGTTTCGTACCGCTCGGCGTCTCGGAGCAACAGCCGGGGATCGGTGCGCGCCAGGTACCGGAGCGGCGCGTAGCGGGTGATAAAGGCCGCCAATAGAGCACCCGTGGGCGACAACACCCGGCGGCACTCCCGCAAGGCTCGGAAACGGTCCTCGGCCGCAGGGAGATGATAGAGTGGACCCAGGAGCAGGACGGCATCAAATGAACCAGAATCAAAGCGGGAGAGATCGGTCGCGGTGCCTTCGACCAACTCGACCAGCCGTACTCTCCGGTCATTGGCGTGAGCGCTCGCCCGCGCCAGCATCCGTGGGGAAAGGTCGAGGAGGGTCACGCGGTGGCCGGCGGCGGCCAGGGCTACCGCGTACCGGCCGGGCCCCCCACCGACATCCAGCACCCGCGCTTGGGGTGGGAGTGAATCACGGATTGCCCGGAGGGTCACGCCATATTCCACGCGATGGCGGGTCAGCCGGAGCCACTCGCGATCCACCTGCTGGTCATAATAGGCGGCGACCTCGGCCAGAGCGCTCGCCGTCCCTTCCTGCACGCCATACCTCCATTGGGGATTCGCCTTTGAGGGTAGCAGATTGGCTCGAAACCCCTCTGGCGCTCCCCGCCCTGGCACGCCTGAAAAAAGTAGTATTAGCTTACGTTTGGTTCCATGCCTATCACATTAATACCCCAAAGATGTGCACTGTATACTCAGTGATAGTCCGAAATACTTCCGTAACAAAGGCGCTCACCGTGCGTCGCACGTCATGCTTGGCGGCCGCTTGCTGGCTGTTCCACTTGCGTCGACATCTACACCTGGCCTATGGCGACCGGCAACGGCATATGATGCCGGTCCGGGAGAGGTGGCGCGCTGGTGAGTGCCAGGGAAGGACGAGCAGCCATGGAGAACGGGTGGAGTTGGGGAGGAAATCACCCGCGATGTGCGTGTCCGCAGGCCCGCGGGCATCGTGCTGTCGGTGCGGCTCACGGCTGAAGAGACGGAGCAGATTCAGCGACTGGCGCAAGTAACGGCGAAAGGCATCTCCGAGGTGGCGCGTATTGCCTTGCGGTCCTTCCTGGACAATGGCGGCTATGAGGCGCGGGCGCACGGTGTTTCGGCAACCAGTTCCTGGGGTGGCGAGGTGCGGATCCGCCCGCCACGCACCGGTGCCCGCGTACCGCGGGCGAAGGTGAAAGGCGGGTAATGAGAGGCAGCAAACGGGGACGAGCGAGACGCTCGCGCTCCCAGTGACCAAGCTTTTTCATCCCCATTTCGGCCCGCCAAGGAACGGCGGTTAGTCGGGAAGGGCTGGCAGACTGAGGCGGAAGGTGCTGCCCTTCCGGCTGGTATGCTCCAGTTCCAGGGTGCCATCCATGGCCTCGGCCAGGGCTCGGCTGAGATAGAGGCCCAGACCCACCCCGTGGGCGGTGGGATTCTCACCTTCGACCGGGGTCCAGGCAAAGCGGGCGAAGAGGTGACGACGACCGCCGGCGGGGATCCCGTGGCCGTGATCGGTCACGCGGAGAATGGCGGCGCGGTCGGCCATGGTCCAGGCCACTTTGATCTGGGTGCCTTCGGGCGAATAGCGGGCGGCATTGTCGAGCAGGTTCTCCAGAATGAGGGTGGTGTAGCCAGGGTCGGCCAGAGCCACGACGTCATCGGGGCCGTCCACGATCAGTCTGGGATGCAAGGCTTCATCGTGCGCGATCACCATTTGGGTGAGCGAGCGGAGATTGACGGGCTCCCCGGCCAGCTTCAGGGCTCCCACATCGAGCAGGGTCAGGATGCGGAGGTTTTCCAACATGTGGGCGCTCGGGGCGGCCTCCTCCGCCGGCACGGCGGGCTCATCGCGACCATCGGGGACCACACCCACACCTGGGCGATCGGCGAGTGGCGAGGCAGCCGCTGGGGCGGGCGGCTCGGTGAGACGCGATCGCTCGACGGTGAAGCGGCGGGCGGTGCGCAAGGCGGCGGTGGCACGCTCGACCAGCGCCGCGGCGAGGCCGCGATGGCGAGGGCCATAGGCGCGAGCCTGGAAGCTGGCCAGGC
>JANWHO010000098.1 GCA_025450375.1 Chloroflexota bacterium | reverse complement strand
GGCGCCGGTTACAGGCTTATGCGGGGGCGGGCCTCCGGCTGCGGTCGGGTGGTAGGATACGACTGCTGAGGCCGGATGTGGCGTTGAGCGATTTCTTGTAGGGGCACCCCTTGTGGGTGCCCAGGTTCGGGCCGCCAAGGGCACCCACAAGGGGTGCCCCTACAAGAAATCGCTCAAACCCACACCCGGACTCAGCAGTCGTATCCTACCACCCGACCGCAGCCGGAGGCCCGCCCCCGCATAAGCCTGTAACCGGCGCCGTATGGTTTGCTAGGACTAATAGGCCCCGCATGGGCTATACTGGGGCATCGCCCGCGCGGCCATACTGAAAGAGCGAAACCAGGGTATATGGGCGCCGAAACGCAAACGCAGGTTCCCCACACGACGGATTCAATCTATCGCACCCATATGCGGGCGGTGTATGGATTCATTTATGTCAAGGTTGGCAATCGAGAAGCGGCGGAAGACTTAACGAGCGAAGTGTTCTTGCGCGCGGTGAATCATCTCGACCCATCGCGCGAGGAGCGAAGCATTCTGGCCTGGCTGTATAGGGTGGCGACGAATCTGGTCAATGACTATTGGCGATCAAGGATGGGAGCACAGGTGATAACCCTCGAGGAAGCACGATTGCGGATTGCCGCGCCTCCGCCGCCTGATCTCTGGCGGCAGGAGGAGACAACGCGCCGCGCGCACGCTGTCCTGGAGCGGTTACCCGACAACTACCGTACCGTCCTGCAGTACCGTCTCCTTGACGGCATGAGCGTGGCCGAGACCTCACGGCGGATGGGAACAACCGACGCCAATGTCAAAGTGTTGCAACACCGCGCCCTGAAGCATGCCGCGAAGCTTCGACTGGATGGGTCCGCCGGTGAGTGACGACCTGGACCGCCTCTCCGAACTGCTGGACGACCTCGCCGCGGAGCGGGACCCCGCCCTCCGCTCCGATCTCGGTCCCGATGAGCAAGATCTGGCCCGCGCCGCCGCCTTCCTGAAGGCCGGGCGCGCGGACTCGCTTGTCCCCCGCCCTGAGTTCCTCGACCAGCTTGAGGCGCGGATGGCGGAGCGGAGCCCCACGCCTGCCTCTCTGCCCGCGCCGACCCCCTCGGTCTCTCGCCGCGGGATACTGGGTCGGGCAGCTGCGGCGGTAGCGGGGCTCGCGGTAGGCGCCGGGGGCAGCGCGAAGATCGCATATGAGCACGGAAAGAACGACGGGGCGCATCAAGAGGCGTCGGCGCCCCTGGAGGCGGAAATGGTCCCGGCCGACCGCGGGGAGTGGATGGACACTGGGCAAACCACCACCTCTCTGGCGCCAGGCGTGACGCGGCGGTTCCGCGCCGGCGCCGTGGAGGGGTTCGTAGTCCATCCCCAGTCGGGTGGCGCCATCTACGCGGTTTCCGCCGCCTGCACGCACATGGGCTGCGCGATCTCCTGGATGTCGGCCAGCGGCACCTTTGTCTGCCCATGTCATGGCGCGCAGTACAATGCCGACGGTACCGTGCTCAGTGGCATCGCGCGTCACCCCCTTCCCTTTCTCAAGCTGCGAATACACGCCGATGGCCGGGTGCAAGTGTGGGCGGTCGCTCAGCAGCCCACCACCAATACGCTCGTGCCCTATAGCGTTCCGTAGTACAACTTGGCGCAGTCGATCATTGGTGGTAGGGGCACCGTCTTGGAACTTCCGACTCGGTGGACTAGCCCTTAGATCCGACCACGTTGGCCCGATTGTCCCATACGAGCTACCTTTTAGAGGAAAGACATTGGGGCAAGGGGCCGCGGCAAGGAATGACCCGCTTCGTGTGGCGGCCCATACCTCTCATCAGATGAGGAGCGGTTGCCATGGAGAAGACAATTGCGCGCGAAGTGACGCTGGCGACCTTCGAGCGTGAAGTCATTGAGCGTTCGCGGTCGGTCCCGGTGGTGGTGGACTTCTGGGCTCCCTGGTGCCAGCCATGCCTGATGCTTGGCCCGGTGCTGGAGAATCTGGCCGAACAAGCAGACGGTGCCTGGGAGCTGGCCAAGATCAATACGGACTACGAGCAGGAGTTGTCGCTTCGGTTCGGTATCCAGGGGATTCCGGCGGTAAAAGCCTTCCGGGACGGTAAGGTGGTCAGCGAGTTCGTCGGAGTATTACCCGAGCGGTCAATTCGCGCTTTCCTCGCGCGTATTGTCCCCTCGCGGGCGGACCAGCTAAGCGCCGAGGCCCGGGAACGAGTCGCCACGGGCGATGCTTCCGGGGCCGAGGCGCTTCTCCGCGAAGCCCTCGACCTGGAGAAAGACCATGCGGGCGCCGCCCTGACCCTGGCCGAGCTTCTCCTGGAACGCGGCCAGGAGGATGCCGCGCGGCCCCTGCTGGAGAGCTTGCCGCCCCATACCGACGAGGGACGACGGGCCGCCGCTCTCCTCAAGCGCCTCCAGTTTATCTCCGACTCTATCGGTCTGCCCAGCCGAGACGAGGCGCTGGCCGCGCTCGCCGCCAACCCTGACGACTGGTCCGCTGTCTGGGCCCTGGCCGTCCACGCGGCCGGTACCGGTGACTATGCGGAAGCCTTGAGCCGCTTCCTCGATCTGCTGGAGCGGAATCGCCACTTTCACGACGATGGCGCCCGGAAAGCAATGCTGGCAATTTTTACCATTCTGGGCCCGGACCACGAGTTAAGCATGGCCTATCGTCCTCGCCTGGCGGCGGCCCTACACTGATCCTGGGAGCGCGAGAATCTTCCCCGTCTCGGTGATCAACGAGGACGAGCAAGATGCTCGCGCTCCCAGGCGTTCTCGCCACTCGGATGGGTACGCCAACGGAAGCCAGTATGGGGTACGCTCAAGAATGTTCGAGTGACAGGAGATAACTTCATGAGGTCCGCCGCGTCAATTCCTCTCCGCCAGCTGCCCTCTGCCCAGACCGCCCTCCGGCGCGTTAGGCGATCCGCCACCCTCCTTACTCTGCTTGGCGCGCTCTGCCTTCCCGCTTCCACCCTGGGCGTCCATGCCTCCTCACCTTCCCTCATTGATTATCCTCTGTTCAACTTCAACCCCATGCGTACGGGGATCAATCCCTCCGAGCGTGTTCTCACTCCCAGCACGGTCGGGCGGCTGAAGCGCCTCTGGTCGGTACAACTGAATGGGGTCGCGGATGAGTCGGTGATCGAACTCACTGGATTGGGCCCCGGCAAGATCCGGAACCTGCTCTATACAACGACCCGACGCGGCGTCACCTATGCCCTCGACGCCGGGACCGGCGCCAGAGTCTGGACCTTTGACCCACACGATCTGGTTCTGCCTGATGCCCAAATTACCACGGCCACCCCAGCAGCCGATCCAAGCAAGGCGTGGGTGTATAGCGCCAGCCCCGATGGTCACATTCACAAGCTATCCGCCACGACGGGCGCCGAGGCTGCCGGATGGCCGGTCTCCGTGACTCTCCATCCCCAGGATGAGAAGATCGCCTCCGCCCTCAATCTGGTCGGGAATACCCTGCTGGTCACCACGAGCGGCTACATCGGGGACGCAGGGAATTATGTCGGCCATGTTGTGGCGATTAATACCCAGAACCGCCGGATGGGAATCTTCAATACCCTGTGCGACTCGACCACCAGTTTACTCGCCGAGCCCGGCGGTTCACCCACCTGCGGCCATGTGCAGTCCGGAATCTGGGCCCGCGCGGGTACAGTGGTCGACACGATGACCGGCAGCCCCACCCAGGGAAGCGCGTTCGTTGTCACCGGAAACGGCGCCTACGACGGAATCCATAACTGGGGCGACAGCGTGCTTCGCCTCACCCTCGGCGGTACCGCATTGGCCCTGAAGGACGCATACACGCCAAACGTCTTCGCCATGCTCGACTCTCAGGATCTTGATCTTGGCAGCACAACCCCAATCCTGGTCCCCAAGCAGCCCGGCCCGCACCCCTGGCTGGTCGTACAAGGAGGCAAGGACAATTATCTCAGGGTGCTCAATCGGGCCGACCTCAGCGGTCGAGGAGGGTTGGGTCATACCAGTGGGGAGTTATCCGCGCTCGCCATTCCCCAGGGCGGCCAGATGCCGACCGCCGGAATCGCCTGGGCGGACTCCTCGGGGAAGACCTGGATCTTCTATACCACGGATAAAGGGGTCGGCGCCCTCCGCCTTACCGTAGCCGGTGGACGGCCAACCCTTCATCTGGCATGGATCCACTATGACACCTATAGCTCACCCCTCCTGGCGGACGGCGTGCTGTATGCCGCCGAGAGCGGAGCGCTCAGGGCCTTCAATCCCTTTACCGGTGCCCAGTTGTGGAGCAGCAATTTGGCGAGCGCCGGCGGCAACATTCAGGGCGTCCATTGGGAGAGCCCAACCGTGGTGAACGGTCGCGTGTATATGCCCGATGAATCCGGGACCATCACCGCCTATGGACTTTAGTAGCCTGCCTCATCCTCGGCGCCATCGTAATGGTGCCGTGGCAGATAGGTGTCCAGAGTAAACGAGGTCTGTTTCGCGCTAGTGACCTGTACCTTCACGACCGTACTGTGTACCGGTGTGGGACTAAGCAAGGCGGAGCTGCCGCCCGCGAAGGCCAGGGTTCCCGCCATGATCCAGGCGCTGCCGCTGCCTCTCCCCATCCAACCCGCGAGATGCCGCCATACCCAGTGGCGCACTGCCCTGATACCGTCCATCGTGGTTCCCCCTTGGTGTAGTACGGCCATGCCCCAATACTACATCAACTCGGCAAGTTATGCACGGACCCTACTCCCTTCCATCCAGCCATTCCGCTGCCTCCCGCAGCGACGGAAACACGCGGTGCGCCGGGCTCAAGTCCTGCTGCAAGGTCAGGGCATTCGGCACGGCCAAACAGTACATGCCGGACGCACGGGCCGCCCGCAGGCCGGTCGCGGAGTCCTCCATCGCCAGCGAGCGCTCGGCCGCGACACCCAGCCGCGACATCGCCAACTGATACACCGCTGGGTCGGGTTTCCCTTTGGGAACCTCGTCGGCCGAGGCAACAGCCGCGAAATGCTCGCGAATGCCCAGTCCGGTCAACGCCGCGATGATGCTGGGCTGCCCGGAATTGGAGGCCAGACCCAGGCGCCAACCTCGCGCGTTCACCACGTCCAGCAGGTCTTCCAGACCAGGCATGGGGGCAAGATTCGTTTCGCGGAGGTCAGTAAACGCTTCACGATAGATGGCGGAATAGGCGGCGGCGGTAACGTCCATCGGACGCATCGCCTGGACCGTTGTCCATTCATCCTCCCCATCCAGCCCTACAAGACGCCTGGCCTCTTCGATATGGAGCGCGGGCAGTCCGAACGATGCCAGCGCCCGGTCGTGGGCTTGCCAACTCCAGGCTTCGCTATCGATCAGGAGCCCATCAAGGTCCACCACCACGGCCCGCAAGCCTGGGCGCGGATCAAAATCAGTGACGCCGAGCGAGCTCATACCTCGAACCGGGTTTCCGCTCCAGTTGGATCCACGCTGCCATGGACCAGCGGTCCCGCCCGACAGGGACTATCCCCAATGGTCAGCGCGGTCTGGAGCAGAACCTTCCCTTCTGCCAGCCGGCGATCGTCGGCGGCGAATATCTGGGCCCATGGCTCCCCCGCGCGAACCAGCGCCCCAACTTTCAAGGTGAGCAGGACGCCGGCCGCGTAGTCAATCTGGTCACTCTTGGTGAGCCGCCCGGCGCCCAGGGCACGGGCCGCGTCACCCACCTTGAGCGCGTCGATCTCATGTACGAACCCGGATTGGGGCGCCAGAACGGTCTCCTGAGCCCGAGGTCGCGGCAGCACGCCATCAGGGTCATCCACGACCGAGGGATCGCCGCCCTGGGCAGCCACGAAGGCCCGGAATCGTTCCAGCGCCTCGCCTCCGCTCAATAAGCGGCGCAACGTCGCCTCCGCCGCCTGCAAGGAGCCACCAGAGGCGGCAACCAGTAATCGGCTCCCCAGGGCAAGACAGAGATCGCGTAGATCCTCCGGACCCTCACCTCGAAGGGTCGCAAGAGCCTCCTGGACCTCCAGGGCATTACCGACCGCCAGTCCCAAGGGCTCCGCCATGCCGGTCACCAGCGCCTGGACCGACCGTCCGGCGGCAGTTCCGATCTCCACCATGGCGCGGGCCAGGGCGAACGCGTCATCGGGGCGGGACATAAAGGCGCCGGACCCCGTTTTCACGTCCAGCATAATGACCTGGGCTCCAGCGGCCAGCTTTTTGCTCATGATGCTGCTGGCGATCAGGGGAAGGCTATCAACAGTCGCGGTTACGTCACGCAAAGCATAGAGCAGTCCGTCAGCGGGGACCAGTCGTCCGGTCTGAGCCACCACCGCCAGGCCAATCCGCCGCACCTGTGCCACCATTTCTTCCGGGCTCAAGTCGGTCCGGAAGCCGGGAATCGCCTCCAGCTTGTCCAGCGTGCCCCCGGTGTGCCCCAGACCGCGGCCGGACATTTTAGCCACGGTCAATCCCGCCGCCGCCATCAGGGGCCCAAGAACCAGCGTGGTCTTGTCGCCTACTCCACCGGTCGAGTGCTTATCAACCGTTACCCCAGGCAGCTGGCTCAGGTCGACCGTGTCGCCGGAGGCCACCATGGCCTGGGTCAGGTCGGCGGTCTCCCGCGCGCTCAGGCCGCGGAAGAACACGGCCATCAACCAGGCCGCCATCTGGTAATCGGGGATCTCCCCGGCAACGTATTGGCTGGTGAGTGAATACAGCTCCTCGCGCGTGAGCTCACCCCCATCCCGAGTCTTCCGGATTAGCGCGTACACGGCAAACCTTCCTTCTCCATGTCCTGGGATATCTAGCTTCTCGATGCAGGATAGCGGCGCCGCGCGGTCTCCGGCCACCTGCATCGAGCATTCCCGGAATCCACGCCCCAGGGACTCGATTCCGTGTATAATCGGCATGTCTTCGCGGGCGCCGAGGTTGGCGCGGTCAGCGGTACGGGCCCGGTGAGCCGGGCGTTGGTCGCGGAGTCGCGATCACGACAACAGGGGAGATTCCCCACGCAGCTCGAAAAGTTGGAGGTCGTCGTGCTTCGAAGATCTGTCTTATCGTTCCTCGTACTTCTCGCCCTGGTCTCCGCCCCCATCCCCCGTGTCCCTGCCCGTGCGGCAAGCCTGACCCAGGTGTCAATTGCCTTGAACTGGATCACCAACGTTGAGTTTGCCGGAATCTGGGCGGCCGAGCACGAGGGCTGGTGGACCCAGGCCGGGCTCAAAGTGAACGTCCGTGGATACGACTTCAGCAATGATCCCGTGCTTCTGGTAGGCGCGGGCAAGTATCAATTTGGCTTTCAGGACGGCGCTTCATTGGTGATTGCGCGCGCCAATGGCCACATTCCCCTTCAGGCCATCTGGGCCTCGGGACAGAAGTCGCCCTTCGCCTTCATCACCATGCCGAAAAGCGGCATCACCTCGGTGAAGGATTTCAGAGGCAAACGCATTGGCTATCAGGCGCACGAACTGTACGTGCTCCAGTCCATGCTCAATCAAGTTGGGATGAGTCTGAACGACGTGAAGCCGGTGGTGGTCCAATTTGATCCGACGGTGCTTCTAGCCGGCAAGGTGGATGCCTACCTGTCCTACCTCACCAACGAGCCAATCGAGATGGCCCAGAAATACCACGTCAAGGTCAACATTATCCGCGCCAGCGATTACGGCTACAACTTTTACAGTGATGTCCTCTTTACCACGAACGGCCTGATCACTTCGAATCCCGGCCTGGTGGCAAAGGTGGTCTCGGTCATGGATCGGGGCTGGAAGTACGCTCTGGTCCATCCAAGTCAACTCGCGAAGTGGGTGGTGCCGGCCCTCGACAAGAACGACTCCACGAGCCAGCAAGAAGCAGAGATGACTGCCCTCAGACAGCTCTCGTCCGCCCCCGGAGCCCCTACCGGCACCATGACTGCAGGCCGCTGGACGACCGGGATCAACCTCTTGGTGAAATATGGGCAAATCAAGAAGTCGTTCCCGGCCTCCGATGTGTTCACCGATCAGTTCCTGCCCAAGCAGTAGCAGGCATGGCCGCGATAGCCTGCCACGATCTGTGCTTCAGCTACCCAAACGGGGTTCGGGCGCTGCAGGCTATCGAATTGGCGGTTGCCTCGGGAGAGTTCGTCTCCTTGATTGGTCCCTCGGGCTGCGGCAAGTCTACCCTCCTCCGGGTGGTGGCGGATTTGCTGCGGCCCGAGTCGGGAAGCGTGACCATCGCGGGGAAGCCGCCGCGCGCTACACGCACCGCGCGCCGCATCGCCATGGTCTTTCAGGAACCGGCGCTCCTCGGCTGGCGCCGGGCGGCCCGGAACGTGGAGCTCCCGCTGGAGTTGGCGGGGAAGCGAGACGCGGCGGCCCAACACAAGGCGCAAGTGCTTTTGGCACGAGTCGGTCTGGGCGACATGTCGAACAGGTTACCGGCTCAAATGTCGGGGGGGCAACGCCAGCGGGTGGCAATCGCCCGAGCCCTGATTCAGGAGCCCGATGTGCTGCTGATGGACGAGCCGTTCGGGGCTCTGGACCAAATAACCCGAGATGAAATGAACGAGGCGCTGTTACGAATCTGGGAGGACACGAAGATCACGGTCCTTTTTGTCACCCACAGCATTGCCGAGGCGGTGTACTTAAGCGACCGGGTCGCGGTGTTCACTCCCCGCCCCGGCACCTTGCGCTCGATCATCGAGATCCCTCTTCCCCGCCCGAGGCTCCATGCGATCCGCCGCGACCCCGCCTTTTTCCAACTGGAGAATCGGGTGCTCGCCGCCCTCGAAGGCCGGCCGGGAGAGCCAGATCTAGCCATGGCCGTCCACGCATGATCTCGGCCCCGTACCATGGCCGCTGACCCTACTCCATCCCTCGGCGGGACCGCCCCAGCCGGTGGACCCCGCCGCGGCAACCGCCTGGCCGGCACCGCTCTCGACATGCTCCTGCCGGCCCTAGCGCTGCTGGCCATTTTCGCGTTCTGGCAAGCGTACATAGTGGTGGAGCACGTTCCGTCCTTTCTGTTCCCCCGCCTGGACGATACCCTGCACAGTCTGGCCGACAACTTTGGCGAGATCCGATCCAGCCTGCTGACCACCCTGCAAGAGGCGGCCTGGGGATTCTTGATTGGTAACCTGGCCGCCATTCTAGGCGCCAGCATTTTCGTTCATTCACGATTCGCCGAGCGCACCTTTTTCCCCGTCGCCGTGATCGTCCAGACCATCCCCATTATTGTTTGGTCGCCTATCCTGGTGATCGTCTTCCCAACTGACAGTTTGTATCCGCAGATCGGGGTATCATTTCTGATCACCTTCTTCCCCGCCCTGGTCAATATGACCCGAGGGTTACGGGAAGTCGATCCCTTGCATCTGGAGTTGTTCCGTCTCCTCAACGCGACCCAATGGCAGATCTACCGGAAATTGCGCTGGCCGGGAGCGATTCCGGCCCTGTTCGCCACCCTCCGCATTACCAGCACGCTCAGCCTGATCGGAGCGATTGTCGGCGAATACGTGGCCGGCGGCGGCCAGGGGCTTGGCTATGACTTGATCACCGCCAAGCAGTCGCTCGATACCTCCAAGGTCATGGCCATTACCCTCGCCACCTCGGTCACTGGAGTGATTATCTTCCTGGTGGTGGCCGGCCTGGAGCGGGCGGTTCTCAGCCGTCGCGGTATGTAAGCAGCAGTGGCAACGGCGGTCACGCACCGCGAACCTTCCCGCGCTGTCCGAGCGGTCGGTGTACCATTCCTGGTGAGCCGGTTGCTATTCGTCGTACTTACCCCTCTCGCCTCACATTTCTGGGTGGGGTTGCACCTGCAAGGGCTGGCCTCTCGCTTCGCTGGAGCGTCTGGGGATTATTGGTATCGCTGGGACGCGGTCTGGTATCTGCGGATCGCCTGCGACGGCTACCATCAAGCTCCCTATCCCTATCCCCAAAGCGTGGTCTTCTTCCCCCTATACCCCGGCACGTTGCACCTGCTACTGGTGATCTGGCCGTGGTCGCGCGCCCTGGCGGCGGTTGTTCT
>JANWHO010000097.1 GCA_025450375.1 Chloroflexota bacterium | reverse complement strand
GCCGCAGACCAATCGACCCGTGGTAGGGTACTGAATGTGAGAGGCCGGGCGTCGGGTGCCTACGTGCAATGTTTCGCGGGCCTCAACGGTATCATGGGTTACAAGGGCTCTCTCATGCCAGGCTCCTGATATCACTCGTAACCTTCGATGGAAGCATGGCCGCGCACGTATATCAGCACGGACATCGGCATCCGAACGCGAAGCTCGGGGCACCGCCCGCGCCCGCTAATGGCGCTATCGTCATGGCGGGAGGCATCTTCGTGCTGGCCGCCATGCAGCGGATCCCCGGCGGCGCTGGTGTGCCCACGGACTGCGCGGCCCTGGCCCTTCTCGGCATCTGGGCCTTCCTCGCCTGGGTGTTCGCGCGCGCCGTCCGCGCCCGGCAGCTTCCCCACTCCCGGCCCGCCACCAATTTCGCCATGGGAACCTGGGTGGCGGCCACGGCCATTATGGCTGAAGTCATGATGCTTACCTTCCCGGGAGCACGCCCCGTCGCGTTCGCCTTTGTCGGGCTGGCAACTGGCCTGTGGGGCTGGTATGTGTGGATCGCCGCCCGAGGCATTCGTGAACTCCTGGATGAGCATTGGCAGGTGCCGGTCACCGGTACGGTGCTTTTGACGGCGGTCAGTACGCAATCCCTGGTGCTCGCCTGGCAGAGCGCGCTGCCCCATGGCCTGCCCCTCCCCGTTTCCCGGTCTCTCCTGGCAGTAGGAGTGCTCTTGTATCTCTTGGGCGCTGCGCTCACCGGGTTTGGCCTGACCAGCCCGCGGACCTGGACGTTCATCGCGGACTGGCGGGCCCCTCGGTGCATTTTGCACGGGGCACTCTCTATTACCGGATTGGCTGCCTTGAGCGCCAGAGCCGCGCCCTGGCAGGCGCTCGTAGGACTCTGGCTTGTGGCGGCGTCGCTGTTCGCGGTCGTGGAAAGCATGGAGATACTCCGCGTGGGTCTCAGAATTCGCGCTCACGGCTGGCGGTATTCGATAGTCATCTATCACCCGGCCCAATGGACGCGAAATTTTACCTTCGGTATGTTTTACGCCTTCACCCTGGCTCTCGATCACGATCTGGCCGCGATCCGTCACGATCCGTGGGCGGCGGACTTCTGGGGTTGGCTCGTGGGTTGGGGCCGCTACGCGGTGCTCGCGTTTTTGCTGGCCGAGGGAATCCTGTTGCTGGCCTACCTCTCACATGCCCGTTGGGTCGCGCGGCGGCCGGTCGGAACAGGCCGACTTATTCCGCGATCCGCCTTCCACCATCCCGCTCATCACCGGTCGCGCATCTAAGTCTCTGAACCGGCGCCGTCTGCCTTCCTGGTACACTGAGTCGCGGATTCGCACTCACAATCAGAGGGAGGACACTTGCTTCGCGATACTTTCACACGGATGGCCCACTGGGCCCGGCACCTGGACAACGATGATATGCCGGGAAACCTGGGCGACTTTATCCGCACCACGCGGTTGGCCCCCATGTCGCTTTTGGCGGTCGGCGTGGGATCCCTCAGCGCCGCTATCGCTCTGGCCCTTTTGCGGTTGATCGGCCTGATTACCAATCTCCTTTTCTTTCAGCGATGGAACACCAGCTTGGTATCACCGGCCGGGAATCATTTGGGCCCGGTCGAGATTCTCATTCCGGTCGCGGGCGCCTTGGTGATTGGTTTGATGGCCCGCTATGGCTCGGAACGGATCCGGGGCCACGGGATTCCCGAGGCGATCGAGGCCATTCTGATCCATGGGAGCAAGGTCCATCCCAAGGTGGCCCTGCTCAAGCCAGTGGCCTCCGCCATTTCCATTGGTTCCGGCGGGCCGTTTGGGGCCGAAGGGCCGATCATCATGACCGGCGGCGCCCTGGGGTCCATGATCGCCCAGTTCTTCCACCTGACCAGCGCCGAGCGGAAGACCTTGCTGGTGGCCGGCGCGGCGGGCGGGATGTCCGCTACCTTCTCCACCCCTCTGGCGGCGATTTTGCTGGCGGTGGAGCTGCTTTTGTTCGAGCTGAAACCGCGGAGCGCCATTCCGGTGGCCCTGGCCAGCGCGACCGCCGCCATGTGGCGCCACTATCTGATCGGCTCGGGGCACTTGTTCCCTACTCCCCCCCATGTCGCGTTCATCGGTCCCATGGGGCTGGCCTGCTGCGTCCTGGTTGGCCTGCTGGCCGGGGCGCTCTCCGTGACGCTCACGAACATGGTCTACGCCGCCGAGGACGCCTTTCACCGTCTGCCCATCCATTGGATGTGGTGGCCGGCGATTGGGGCGGTCGCGGTCGGGATCGGCGGCCTGATCTTTCCCGAGGCGCTTGGCGTGGGCTATGGGGTCATCGGATCCGTTTTGGCAGGCTCTGCCTCCACGCACATTATCCTGGGCATCCTGTTGGTGAAGTCGAGCATCTGGGCGATCTCCCTGGGCTCGGGCACCTCGGGCGGCGTGCTGGCCCCGCTGCTGATGATGGGAAGCGCCCTGGGCGCGATGGAGGCCGGTTTTTTGCCGCACTATGGGGTAGGTTTCTGGCCTCTTATCAGTATGGGCGCGATTCTTGGCGGCACCATGCGCTCACCGCTCACCGGTATTGTCTTCACCCTGGAGCTTACGCACGATTTCAACTCTATTTTGCCCCTGGTGGTGGCGGTCTTCGTGGCCCACGGCTTTACCGTTCTCACCCTGCGCCGCTCGATTCTGACCGAGAAGATTAGCCGCAAGGGGTACCATCTCAGCCGCGAATACGCCATCGATCCGCTGGAGATCCTCTTTGTTCGCGAGGTGATGCGTACCGCCATCGTGGCGATTCCGGCCACCGTCAACTCCCATGACCTGCCAAACCTCCATGATGATAATCAGCGGCCGGTCCAGCATTTGTATCCGGTGGTGGATCCCTACCGTGCCGTGACCGGGGTGGTCACCCGCCACGATTTACAGAAGATCGCGCGTGAGCACGCCGAGCCTGGTCCGCAGCCCATATTGGATCAAGTAGTCCACACCAACCCAATCGTCGCCTATCCCGATGAGCCGTTGCGCGTGGTGGCCTACCGGATGGCCAATACCGGCCGTACGCGCTTTCCCGTGGTCACCAGAGAGGCGCCAAACCGCCTGCTCGGGATGGTCGCTCTGACCGATTTGCTCCGGGCGCGTGAGCGGAACCTGGAGGAAGAGCGGACGCGGGAGCGCGTGCTGCGCTTACGCTGGTTCGTGCCCAAACACCAACCGGAGTCGAGTACCGACGAGGAGAGCCCTGACGTCCCCGAGGATCGCGCCGGATAGTCCACCGGGGCGGAAGGCACGGGACGCGGTACCGCTCATCCCAGGCGCGAAAATTAGCCACTAAACCCCTTGCGTTCCCTCACGAGTTCAGTTATAGTTGAACTCTTAGTTAAACATATATTGAACCCAAGGAGGGGCCGATGCGGGTAAAGGATCTCTCGCCGGTTCGGACGCGGCTGGGGATCACGATCGCGGCCAGCCCGGTGGCCGAGATGCTGACCGGTCTCAATCTCTTCCTCGACGAGAAGTTTCAGGCCGATCTGGAAGTAGGGAAGGAGTGGCTTGATGGCGTCCGTTCCTCGCTATCAGCGGATTTTCAGGCTGATCTGCGCGCCTCCGGCATGGAACTGGGCAAGGATACCATGTATCTCTTGCCCGCGCTGGGAGAGAGCGCCGCCTTTTCCACCTGCCAACAGTTCCTGGCCCACCTCGCCGACGCCGATCCATTGGTTTTGCGTCTGGCTACCCTGGGCGAATGGGATCGCCTGATTGCCTCGCCCACCGCGCCTGATCTGGTGACTCGCGCCGCGCGGGGCGACCTGGAGGCCGTGGAGGCGTGCGTGGCCCTGGGTGGGGAATGCGTGCATACCCAGGAGGCCGAACTGCGCGCCCGCCTGAGCCGGGACCTCGAGGATGGCAAGCGTCGCCTGGTCGCCCTGTTAACCGATTGGTACGAGCAGGTGTTCAAGGAGAAAGAGGCCGAGCTTACGGTTATTCTGGAGCGCGACGCGGCGGCCAAACGGCGCCAGGCGGCGCGTCTCACCCCCTCGCGGCAGATCGAGGTGGTGACGAACGGCCTGCGGTATACGCCTGAGCCGGGGATTACCCGCGTGCTGTTGATTCCCAGCGTGGTATGCCGCCCCTGGGTGTTGATGTGCGCTCATCGCGAGACCAAGATTTTTATCTACGCGGTGGCCGAGGAGAGCCTTTCGGACGATGTAGAGCCATCACGGGCCCACGTCCTCACCCTGGCCAAGGCACTGAGTGACGAACGGCGCTTACAGGTCCTCCAGCTGCTGGCCGCGCGCGGGGCCACCCTCCAGGAATTGGCGGATTCGCTTGGGGTGGGCAAGTCTCTGATGCATCATCATATGGTCACCCTGCGCGCGGCGGGCCTGGTGCGGGTGCAATTGGGGGGCGACCGTCACTATGAACTCCGGGAGGAGGCGCTGACCAGCCTCCCCGGTCTGCTGCGCGGCCTTCTGGGTCGGCGCGACAAGGAATCCACGACAACCCCCACGTCTTAAGCGGAAGGGACCGAATCCATGTGGGCGCCAGATGACTTTGACCCGGCACGCGGTCTCGTCCCACTCCACCTTGCGGATCTCCTTGCCGTGGCGGCCGAGGATCGGCGGGCTGGTGAAGTTCGGGCCGCGCCGATCCTGACTCCCGCCGGCCTGCTGATGATTGCTTGCGGCCAGGCGCTTATCCGGGCCGGTGAACGGCTGGCCGGCCCGCCCGTGGCCGCCGAGGCGCGCGGGTAGCCGCTGGCCGAGCTCCGGGCCCGTTGGCCGTGTATTGGATACATCTTCTACATCGATCATTCGTGGGCGGATGTGCCTCCCGGTCGTGGTGGCTGGCAGCAACGGGGCACTTGCCTGCACATAATGAGTGGCAGCGCGCTGGAGGTCTCGTACCGGCGCGTAACCGGACGGAAGGGTGGGAACGAACAGCTCTCCGAGGAGAACGACGAGTAGGCGGGGGTGAGTCTTCTCGATTGAGAAGGGTCTTGACAGCTATTCACAGTAGGCGTTAACCTAATGAGGTTAGTTTAACGCCTATTGCCCGAAAGGATTCCAGCCGATGCGCGTGACTCCCTTGACATCGCATCTGTTTCAACTCACTACGCTTCCCCGCGTGTTCCCAGTCAATTATTATCTGGTGCGCGAGGACGACGGCTTTACACTTGTGGACACCGGGATCCGCGGCGCCAAGGATATTCTGGCCGCCGCTGCCCGCCTGGGAGCGCCGATCCGCCGCATCGCCCTCACCCACGCCCACGCCGACCATGTGGGCGGGCTGGACGCGCTGCACGCGGCCCTGCCTGACGCCGAGGTGCTGATTACCGCCCGCGACGCGCGGCCGCTCCGTGGTGACCGTTCCCTCGATCCGGGTGAGCCCGGGGGGAAGTTGCGTGGAGGCTGGAAGACCTGCGCCGCCAAGCCTACCCGGCTGCTGGCGATCGGCGATCGGGTGGGCTCGCTGGAGGTGGTGCCTGCCGCCGGCCATACGCCCGGCCATGTCGCGTTCCTGGATACGCGGGATCGCGCCTTGATCGCCGGCGATGCCTTTCAGACCCGCGGGGGAATCGCGGTCTCCGGAGTGGTGCGTCCCCTCTTTCCCTTTCCCGCCATGGGTACCTGGCACGGCCCCACCGCGTTAGCCGGCGCGCGGGGACTGCGGGCCCTTGACCCCACCCTCCTGGTAGTAGGCCACGGCTCGGCGATCGCTTCGCCCGCCGCCGCCATGGATCAGGCAATCGCGGCGGCGGCAAGGAAATGGGCTCAAGTCCTCTCCCATGCCGGTTAGGGCGGGCCTGGACCATGCGACGGTGGTACGGGCCGCCGCCGATCTGGCGGATGAGCAGGGTCTCGATACCGTGACCCTGGGGGCGGTCGCGGCCAGACTCGGGGTTCAGCCCCCCTCACTCTACAATCATGTGCGGGGGGTAGCTGGGCTACGCGACGGCCTGGCTCTCCTGGCCACGCGGGAACTGGGGACCCGGATCACCCGCTCGGCAGTTGGCAAGTCGGCGGACGACGCGATCCTGGCCGTGGGGCGGGCCTACCGAGCCTTTGCCCACGAGCATCCCGGCCTCTTCGCCGCCTCCGCCCGCGCCCCCAGCGATGATCCCGCGTGGCAGACCGCCGCGCGCCAAGTGGTAGAGACCATCATCGCCGTGCTGGCTGTCTATAACCTGAGCCAGACGGAGGCCCTGCACGCGGTGCGCGTCCTCCGCGGCCTGGTTCACGGTTTCGTCGCCATCGAGGCGGCGGGTGGTTTCGGTATCCCGTTGGACCAGGATGCCAGTCTGGATTATGGGTTGCGCCTGTTCGCGCGCGGTTTGGCCGCTGCGTCAGGCCAAGCGTAGGGGTTCTTCCGAGGAGGGTATGGTCGCGTCGGATGTACCAAATTGAAACCCCGGCGTTCACGCCGGGGAGTAGTTATTTGCTCTGCTAGCGTGGCCTTCAGGCCGCTTATTCTTATTCGCGTCATCCGAACGCCCGTTCCGCCGAGAGCACCCACCAAGGGCAGGCGAGCGGGCTAAAGCCCACCGCTAGGCCAGCGGTGAGGCTCCCCGGCCTGAAGGCCGGGGCTTCACGAGGCTCGTGATTGCCGCGCCTTACAGCCTGCCCACTGCTCTGGATCTCAGGCCACGCCGCTCTCCGCCAGATCGTCGTCATTGGCTATACCGCGTCCGGTGATCGCGAGCGTGCTCCGGCTCACCGCCACCGGGAGAGGTACGCCGCTGGCTGCCCGCGCCGCCCTCGGCAGGAGCCCAAGCAGGGCCAGGCTGATCACCAGGAGGCCGGAGTCAAGCAGCAACACATCCTGAATCGCGGAGATGAAGCGCTGAAGGGTTGGCTGTTGGCCCAGCACGCCGAAGAATACCTCGCCCAGACCGGCAACCCCCAGGGCGAGCGCGAACTGTTGGCCCGTGGTCAGGGTGCCGGCGGCCCCGCCGGCCTTTTCCGCGGGCACCCTCGTCAGCACCACCCCGATCAGCGACGGCATGACGCATCCGTTCCCGATCCCCGTGACGAAAAGCCATGGGGCGAGGCGGAAGGCGGTGATGGCGCCGCCGGAGAGATGCACCGTGATCAGGATTCCCAGCAACCCCGCCGTGGTGAGCACCAATCCCCAGGACATCACCCGAAGCCCATGTTTGGCGATCAGGGGGCGCATGAGCAGCGAGGCGGCGGCGAACGCCACCCCGACCGGAGCGAAGGTCAGCCCGGCATCGAGCGCCGAAAGCCGCAGCCCCGCTTGCAAGAACACCGCGAGTCCGAGCATGAAGCTGCCGAAGTACGCATAGAGCGCCATGTTGATCGCCAATCCGGCGGAGAAGGAGCGCTGACGAAACAGATCAAGATGCAGCACCGGTTGGCCGCCGTGCCGCCCCAGCCACCCTTCGTAGCCGATCGCCGCGATCATCGCCGGGACCGAGGCAACCAGCATGGCGATGGCCCAGACCGGCCATCCGTCCTCTCGCCCTATGGTGAGCGGGGCCAGGGCCAGGGCCAGCGATCCGGAGATCGCCGCCATTCCGATCGGATCGAGCCGGGGATGGGCCGAGGAACGGATTGGGGGAAGGAGCCTGGCGGCCAGGCAGAGCATGACCAGGCCAATCGGCACGTTCACGAGAAAGATCGCCCTCCATCCCAGCCCG
>JANWHO010000096.1 GCA_025450375.1 Chloroflexota bacterium | reverse complement strand
TACACCAGGATCACGTTCATGCCCGGCACCTGAAAGCGCGTGAGGCCATAGGCGCACATGCCGCCGAACAGGCACACCAGGAACACCGTGCCGCCGGTGACGATGATGCTGTTGCGGAAGGCCGGCGTGTAATCGGCCGCGCTCCAGGCGTTGGCGAAGTTCTCCCAGTGCAAGCCATCCGGCAGGGTGAAGGCGTTCGCCTGGATCGCGAAGTTCGACTTGACCGAATTGACGAGCAGCAACACCAAGGGGAAGAGCGCCGTACAGGTCAGCAACAGCAACGGCAGATGCGCCAGTCGGCGCCCCCAGAGGTGGGCGCGCGGTCGCCCCGCGCGCGCCCTCGCCGCTGAAGGAAGGAGGTTATCGCTCACACGTCCCACCCCTTGTACCGCAAATAGACAAATCCGCCGATAAAGATGGAGAGCCCCACGGTCATCACCACCGCGATGGCGCTAGCATAGCCTGGATTGTAGTTATAGATAGCCTGGTGATAGATCCACATGGAGAGCGTCATCGAGGCATTGCCGGGGCCGCCCTGGGTCATGAGGTAGATCAATTCGATCACCTGGAACGACCAAAGGATCGTCAGTAAGCCGACGAAGACCAGCGTGGGCCGGATACTGGGCACGGTGACATGCCAGAACAAATCGAAGCGGCCGGCGCCATCGATCCGGGCCGCCTCGTACAGGGTGGGATCGACGTTCTGCAAGGCGGCCAGGAAGATAATCATCACGAAGCCCCACCAGCGCCAGTTATCGGCGTTGGCCACCGCGTAGAGCGCGATATTCGGATCGGCCAGCCAACTCTGCACTAGGCCGGTCCAGCCCCAGCTCGCGAAGAGGGTATTGATCCCGTAGAAGGGATCGTAGATCCATTGCCAGACTCGAGCCACCACCACGCCCGAGACCGTGGCCGGCAGATAAAAAATGGTGCGATAGACCATCTGTACGCCGCCATGGCGAATCGACCGGATCAACAGCGCCGCTCCCAGGCCAAGGCCAATGGGAATCGTCAAAAAGATGATCGTCCACTTGACATTGTTCAGCATCGCGGGCAGGACGGTGCCATCATTGGTGAATAGGGTGTGGTAGTTGGCGAGGCCGATGAACTTGCCGAAGGTAAAGCCGTTCCAGCTCGTGAACGAGAGGACAAAGGTCGCGATTCCCGGGCCGCCGATCACTAGCAGATGCAAAAGTACGGCCGGCAGGATAAAGAACCATGGCACGGCACGGCGGCGCCAGCGGCGCCAGCGTGCTCCTCTCGTGATCGCGGCGCGGCCGCTGCTTGGTACGCCGAGCCGTTCGGCTCCAGTCATCGAACGTGTCCTACATTCCCGCTGGCTTCGGCACCTGCGGCAGCGCGCCGGCCGCCTTCTCACCCTGAAAGATCTTCTCCACCTGCTGCAGGTAGTCGGTTATGCTCTGGTGGCCGTAGAGAAAGTTCTCTATGTTACTCCACATATAGTTCTCGGTCTTCGCCGGCCAAGCGGTCCAGGAGAGATAGCCTGCCGATCGCGTTGCCATCGCCTTGCTGCTGGAAATCAGCACCTTTGCCAGGCGGGGATCAAAGCTGCTACCAAAGTCGCTGGGCTGCCAGTTCAGGCAAGGGAGGAAGGTACTGGAGAGCTTTGGCAGCCACTTCAAGATTTGGCCGCGGTTGCGGAAAAACGCGAAGTCGTAAAAATCGGCGGCGACATCGGCATGCGTACTCCGAGGATTGATTGCGTTCACCTCGCCAATGCCTACCGGCGGCGCGAAATCGATCCCGGGCTTCCAGGTCGGCAGCGGCGCGATATCCCATTGAAAGTTCTTGGCATTGGCGTAGACCAAGCCCGGCTGGAAGCCCCAGGTGCCTTCCATGCGCATGACAGCCTTTTGCTGGCCCCAAATGGTCCAACTCTCGTTGATGTTAACCGCCGAGGACTCTTTATTCATGATGTAGCCAAGATCCCACAAGCGTTTCATCATGTTAAAAGCGGTGGCGATATCGGGATCGGTCCAGGGCACCTGACCGGTCAGCACCTTGTAAAGCTTCCTGGTGCCCAGATAGGCGTTCAGGAAGTAGCTGTACCACCAGTCCCAGGCCCCAAGATAGCCGTTCAAGCCGAAGGCAAGCGGGATCAGCCCTTTGTCCTTGATCGCTTTGCAGACGGTCAGCAACTCATCATAGGTGGTTGGCACCTTCCAACCGTTCTTTTGCATCAGTGTCTTGTTGTACCAGAGGTGCAGCGACTCGAACTCGGTCGGCAGGTAGTACAGCTTGTTCTTGTAGAGGCTGGATTGCAGGGCGAACGAAGAAAGTTTCTGCCGCCAACCATACTTCTTGGCGTACGGCTCTAGACTGAGGGCGTCATTGTTCTGAATATAGGGAGGCATGAAGGAGGGGCCATTCTCATCATAGAAGTCCGGTCCCGCGCCGGCGGCGAACTGCGTCTCCAACTGCTGGTCGATGTTCGAGCCGCCGCCAGGATACTGGTAGCTGATCGACACGTTCGGATGGATTTGCTGGTAGGGCTTGATCAGATACTGCATCACCGCTTGCTGGTCCGTGGTATCGGTGAACTCCACCTCCCAGACCAGTTTCACCGGCGCGGGCGATTCGCGTACCTCGATCCGTGCCGCGCGGGCAATCCCTTCGACGGCGCCCAGACCACTGGCTACCGCGGCTGCTCCCGCCGCCACCTTGACCCCAGTTCCCAGAAACTCCTTGCGTCCGATCGTAGAACCATTATGTTCATTCAGATCGTTCATGGCGGATCCCTTCATTCATCACGTTTCGGCGCGGGTGGTCTGGCTTCAGGTTGACTCACGTACTATCAGCTTGTAGGGCACCTCCTCGCAACGTCCAGCCCCCTGCACCAGGCCGTCCAGGCGCTCCAGGATCATCGTGGCCGCCCTTCTGCCGATCGCGTGCTCGGATTGGGCCATGGTGGTCAAGGCCGGACTGACCAGGCGGGCCGCCGGAATGTCGTCGAAGCCAGCCAGGGCAATATCGTCCGGTACCCGCAACCCGGCCCCGCGCGCGGCCACCAGGGCGCCGAGGGCGATCAAGTCGTTCGCCGCGAAGACGGCGGTAGGCCGCGGCGCGCGGGCCAGCAGTTCAGTCATCCCTCGGTAGCCACCCTCCTCGTTAAAGCCGCTATCCCGGATCAGGGTCTCGTCGATGGGCATGCCACGCCCAAGAAGGGCATCACGGTAGCCGCGGACGCGGGCGCTCCTTGGTCCTTGATCGCCGGCGATCATCCCGATCCGCGTGTGGCCACGGTCAATCAGATAGGACACCATGGCACACGCCGCCGCCTGGTTGTCGAGATAGAGGGAGTCGACCGGGGCATCGATCGGCCGGGGCTGCCGGGCTTCGAAACGGACGATCGCGAGCCCGTGCTCCCACAGCGGTTGCATCTCGGTCGCCTTGAGATGGAAGAGGGTGGCGATGACCCCATCGACCTGCCCCCGCTGGAGCGAGCGAAAGCATCGTGCCTCCTTTTCGGCCGTACCGTCCGTGTTGTAGGAGATGAAGTCGTAGCCGCGCCCTTCGGCCACATCCTGAATCCCGCGGGCGAAGGCGGGATAGAACGGGTTGGTGATATCGGGGATCACGCAGGCGATGGTGCGTGTCTTGCCGGTCCGCAGGATCTGGGCGTGACGATCGGGGACGTAGCCGAGTTGTTCCACTACCTCCATGATCCGTGAGCGAGTGGCATCGGGGACGGCGAAGGCGGCGTTGTCGTTCAGGACATACGACACCATGGCCTGCGAGACGCCCGCTCCTCGGGCGACATCGGCCTGGGTAGGGCGCCGGAGATGGGCCGCCGTCCGCTTCGTCATAGCCGCCGCTCCCTAGTTGTACCGGTATGGTTGCCAGCGCCTCCACATCGGTGATACGATTAACTTATACGTATATTTGGCTAGCGTGTCAAGCGGACGCGCCCAAAGGGGAAACATGGAAGCAGCAAGCACCCCCAACCTGCTCACCCGCAAGATCCGCGGTTGTCTCTATGGCGGGGCGGTGGGTGATGCCCTGGGCGCTCCCGCCGAGGGCAAGCGGCCCGAGGAGATTTGGTCTCGCTATGACGGCTACATCCTGGACTTCGCCGAGCCCTGGCTGGGGCCGTCGGCGACGATCAAGGGGGATGGGCGCTACACCGACGACACGCACATGGTCCAGGCGCTCAGCCGCGTCTACCTGGAAGCGGGTGACCACCTGGATGTCTTCCGCTTCGCCCGCGGGATCGTGGCCCAGATCGCGGATCAGCCGCGGTGGATCCCCGAGCTTGGGCGCGAGGCCCCGCTGATCGAGCGGCTGTTCTATCCGGAAAAGTGGCTGCTGATGCGCCTGCGCCTGGCCAACGCGGATCCCAGGCTGGGCGGAGTGGGGAACATGGTCAATTGCGGCGCCGCCATGTACGCGGCCCCGGTGGGGATCGTGAACGCCGGTGATCCGCGGGCCGCCTACCGCGAGGCAATCGAGATCCTTAGCGCCCACCAGACCAGCTACGGCCTGGAAGCGGCCGGCGTTATGGCGGCCTGCGTGGCCGAGGCGCTGAGGCTGGATGCCACGATCGCGACGGTGGTAGACACCGCGCGAGCCTTGGCCCGTGAGGGGACCGGCGCCGCCATCGAGGCCGTGACCACGCGGGCCCGCGATTTTTCCGACTGGCAGCAGGCGATTGGCCCCCTGCGGGAGGCCATGCGGCCCTTTGATGGGGCCGCCGAGGTCTTTCGGGACCGCGGGAATGGCCGCGATGACTGGCAACCGAGCCGCGAACGGAGCATCGAGGAGTTGCCGATTGCCCTGGGTTTCCTGGTGGTCACTGGGGGAGACTTCGAGAAAGCTGTCCTGGGGGGCGCCAATTACGGGCGCGATAACGACTCGATCGCCGGCATGGCTGGGGCGATCGCCTGGGCGTTGCATGGGGACCAGGTAATTCGCCCCTCCTGGATCGCCCGCATCAATGAAGCGAACCGGATCGATCTCTCGACCCTGGCGGAGGATCTAGCCACCCTGGCCCGCACCTTGCAGCAGCGGCAGTTCGAGGAATCCTCCCGCCGGATGCATGCCTTTGTTGCCCTGACGGCGCCTGATCACAATCCCGCGGCTGGGCTATGAAGGGCGTGCATCGGGTTCGTGGAGGCGCCGGCGATCGGACTGGCGCTCCCGAGGTAGGAGCGCCCTCGACAGCACGGTGGCGGGTCTGGAGACCCGTGCTCCTAAATAATGTCCTCGCGCTAGGAGCGCGGGTCTCCAGACCCGCTTGCTTCGGCGGACATCCGGTGGCCAACGTGCCGTTTAGGGGCGCGGGTCTCCAGACCCGCCGGCGCGGCCAACCGCCGGTCGCGGGCGTACTACCCGAACGCCGGCCCGTCGCCCAATCAAGCGGGTCTGGAGACCCGTGCTCC
>JANWHO010000095.1 GCA_025450375.1 Chloroflexota bacterium | reverse complement strand
GCTCAGTCAAGCGCCCACACCACACGTCTCCCCGCGAGGAGCTGAGTATCCCCGCCATCTCCAGTATCACGTCCGCGGAATAGGGGCGGATTAAGCGATCTTTAAACGGAGGTTAAATCCATGTTAAAGATTTTTGCCAGCGGCCTTGACTGGAACCAGGAGCACCCCAATACACTGACCATGCCGCGGCCCGCGCTAGGATGGGAAGATGCGTTATAGGAAGTTCCGGCACTCCTGGGGTCGGAGTCCTCGGGCGCGACGGTCACGGGGTGAGCGGGCAAGGGGAAGGAGAACGGGTGATGCGGAGACTACGGGTGGGAGTGATCGGCTGCGGACTGATCGCGCAGGTGATGCACCTGCCGTTTCTGCGTGAGATGGGGGACCGATTCCGGATCGCGGCTCTCTGCGACCTTTCCCGCGAGACGGTCGCTATCCTGGGAGACGCCTATGATGTCCCCCATCGCCATACGCGCTGGCAGGAGTTGCTGACCGAGGATCTTGACGCCGTCCTGATCTGCACCTCGGGATCCCATGCCCAGCCGGCAATCGCGGCGGCCCGCGCGGGACGCCATGTCTTCGTCGAGAAGCCGATGTGCTTTTCGCCGCGGGAGGCGGACGCCATGATCGAAGCCGCCTCCGTCGCCGGTGTGACTCTCATGGTCGGCAACATGAAGCGCTTCGACCCCGCCTATGAACGGGCCCGCCCCCTGATTGCCGGAATGGCCGATCTGCGGCTGGCTCGTATCACCACTCTGGAAGCGCCATTCCTGCCCTATGTCGAGCACTATCCCTTGGTACGTCGGGACGACGTGGCGGCGGAGACCCTGGCCGGCCTACGAGCGGAGAGCGAGGTTCTCATCGAGGAGTCCCTGGGCGCGGATGCATCGCCGCCGGTCCGTCGCCTCTATGCTGACGTCCTCCTGGATACCTTGGTCCATGAGGTCAACGCGATGCGCGGTCTACTCGGCGAACCCGAGGAGGTTGCGAGCGCGGAGGCCTGGATGGGCACGGAAGGGCTGACCGCTGTCTTCCGCTACCCTGGTGACGCCCGCTGCGTGATGACCTGGGTGAACCTGCCCGCGCTGCGCAATTACAGCATGGAACTGGCCTTCTATAGTCCGACCGATCGTGTAACGCTCCGCTATCCTTCGCCCTTCCTGCGCCACGCGCCGACCTCGCTGCTCGTGGAGGGGACCGAGGACGGCGCACACTGCGAGACCACGGTTACCGTTTCCTATCAGGAGGCATTCAGGCGAGAACTTGAGCACTTTCACGCCTGTGTGATGGAAAATCGCGTACCGCTGACCTCAGGGCAGGAGGGGCGGCAGGATCTGGTGGTGCTGCTGGCAATCGCGAGGGCCGTGGCGACCGGGCGACCCCAGCCGATCGCCCTACCCGCGCCCCGGCGTGATCTGGAGTCCGCTTAGGGTACACCTGCCATGGCATCGCGGTGATGATCACCACGCTCGTGTTCAGTGTGCTGGGACAGGACGTGTGAGGCCAGAGCATCCGCCTAACATGCGTGATGACGGCCTTGAGTCCGTGCTGTGCGGGGTCACCCTCCATGATGCGTTGGGGGCCGTGACCTATGCCAACGGCCATGCCCTCGCGATTCTTGGTCTATCCTGGGATCAACTCAATGGCCGCACTCCCCTCACGGCGCCGGGGCAGTTGACACGGGGGGATGGTTCCACCCTCCCAGGCGAGGAGCATCCGGTGATGGAGGCGCTTTATGGCGGGACAGGGCGGCGCGGGATGATTGTCGGCATGCACACCCCGCAAGATGGGTACCGCCGGCTCCAGATGGACGCGGTGCCGGCCAAGGGCCCCGCAGGCGCGGTGGAGTGCGTGGTATGCAGCTTACTCCCTCTCCCAGATCCCTATCACGGAGGAGTGAAGGGAGACGACGCGACGGCGCGAGCCCATGTGATGTCCGAGGAGTTACTCTCGATGCGCCATGAACAGGTACTGCTCGCCGAGGCGATGGGCGGCTCCCTTGTCCTTGAATCGACCGGTCCCCAGGGCACGAGCTTCCGCTTGCCTCTCCCCGGGTGAGAGTGAAGGTGACGAGCGATCTCGCGCGGTGTGGTGGATTCGGAGAATAATCAGGTGCGCGTTTCCCACGCCATCGGCGCGAACCTGCCGGCGTGTACACTATCGACCAGAATGGGACCATTACCGGGCCATGTGGCGGAGGCGTGGGCCGGCGCGACATGATCAAGTGGAAGCGGCAAGGGGAGGGATCGAATGGCCGAGGAAGTAGATGTGGTGATCATTGGCGGCGGGATCGCCGGGGCAAGCACGGCGTATTTCCTCGCCGATCTGGGGGTTCGGAATGTCCTGGTGCTCGAACGATCCAGTGTCGCCGCCGGGGCCAGTGGGCGGGCCAGCGGTCTGGTGGTTTTCTGCGAGGCGAATCATCCTGGCCAGGCGGCGCTCCTCAAGGCATCCGCCGACTTCTACGCGGCCTGGCCGGAGCGGATCGGCGGCGGGCCGGCGATTATCCCGGTCGGCGCCCTCATGCCGGCCGGTCCGGCCGACCTGGGCTCGCTGGAGCATGAGGTCGACATTATGCGGGCGGCAGGGCACGATACTCGCCTGCTGACTCCCACCGAGGCCGCGCGGTTGGCGCCCGCCTGGACGTTCGCTGATGTCGCCGGGGCGGCCTATTCCCCCGGCTCGGGCTACATCGATCCCCCGATGGTCACCACCTCGATCATGAACCGGGCGCGGGCCCTGGGCGTACGCGTCTATCAGGGCGCCGAGGTCCAGGCCATTGAGTGCGCGGGCGGTCGGGTATCCGGGGTAGTTTCCAACCGCGGCCCGATCAAGGCGCCAGTGGTGGTTATCGCGGCCGGCGCCTGGAGCGCGCCCCTGGGCAAGCTGGTGGGCGCGAAGCTGGAGGTGTGGCCGGCCCGGAGTTTAGTGGCGCACCTCAAGCCCCCCGCCGATATGCCGTATCCGTTTCCGGCCAGCGGCGATGACCACAACCATGTGTACTTTCGGCCCGAGCCCGGTGGCCTGGTGCTGGCGGCCGACGAGGGCTCTGGGGGCGTTCCCGACCAGCCGCCGGCTGATCCGGATCACTTCGACCCCACGATGCCGGAGTGGTATGGCCGCTGGGTGCGCCAACAATTAGCGAAGCGCATCCCGGCGATGCGAAAGTCGGAGGTCGTGGGCGGCCATGCCGGGGTGCTGCCAAAGGGCCCCGATGGCTACCCGCTCCTGGGAGCGATGGCGGAAGCCCAGGGATTGTATTGCGTATGCGACACCGGCGGTAACGGGATGACCGCCGGCCCCGGCCTTGGCCGGGCTCTGGCTGAATTGATCGTGCAAGGGCGTACCTTTGTCGACATTCATCCCTTCCGTCCATCCCGATTCGCCGAGCGCGAACCGATAACGGTCGCCTACCGCCATGCCCACACCGAGCCCCCGGTCTCCTGGGCCCTGGAGGATGGGGAGGCATGATCGTTTGCCAGGATGCGCCGACCTCGGAAAATCCCGGTACATCCCTCTTCCGCTCCCGTGGGGTCTGTTTGGTGAGCTAAGGTCACCCCTTGACGGCGCCTCCGGCCAACCCCGCGACAAACCACTTCTGCGCGATCAGAAAGATGATCACCCAGGGGATGGAACCCATCACCGCGGCGGCGGCGAAGTCGGTCCAGTTCGTGGTGAAATTGCCCGTGGCGAAGTCGAACAGGCCCATGCTGAAGGTCTTCCGACTGGCATCGGTAATCAGCACGCTGACCAGCAGGAACTCGTTGGCGCAGGCTAGGAAGCCCTGGATGAAGATGAACGCCATCATGGGTCTGCACAACGGCATGATGACCTTCCAGAAGGCCACGAACCGGCTGGCTCCATCAATGTACGCTGATTCCTCCAGATCGTACGGCAGCGTATCGATATAGCCTTTGAATAGCCAGGCATTGAAAGGGACGCTCATCCCTACGTAGAGGGCGATCAGGCCGATCCAGTTATCGCTGATCGGCGTCCAGTTCTCGGAGATCCAGTTCACCAGATAGTAGTCGGCCGAGAGGGCCATGACCGAGGGGAAAAGCTGTAAGGCCACTAAAAGGGCCAGACCCCAGCGCCGTCCCGCGAACCGGAAGCGGCTGAAGGAATAGGCCATCAGCATGATGACCACCACTTCAAGAACACCGGTGATCGTGCCAACCACAAGGGTGTTCCGAACCCAGATCGTGAAGTCCGTGTGTTGCCACACATTCGCGTAGTGGCTGAGCGTGTACTTGTCGGGCAAGAGGCCGGTGGCGAAACTGCTCCCCACGTTGAGCGATGTCGCTACGATCCAGACAATAGGGAACAGAGTTAACAGAGTGACCAGTAGCAGGGTGACCCAGGAGACGGCAATCACCCGCCTTTGATCGGGCCGGAGGCGCCGATCACCGCGCGGCTTCAACCGGGACCGCTTTCGGATCGAATCGCCGGCGGCGAGGCTTCCCCGTGCCATCTACTTCGTCTCCTTGAACGCACCGGTAAATCGCATGTTAAGTACGCTCAGGATGATGATGACGACAAAAATCAGGGTGCCGAGCGCCGCCATCTGGGCGAAGTTTTCGCTGTTCCTCACCTGGCTAAACAGGTAACTGCCGAGGATGTCCGTCTCTCCCCTTCCTGATATATCGAGGGAGGGAGGTTGGCCATTGGTCAGGGCATAGATGAATGGGGCATTGTTGAACTGAAAGGCAAACTGCACCACGATCAAGGGGGCCAGGGCCGGCCAGATCGACGGTATGGTGATATAGATGAAGCGGGTCCAGGCGCCGGCCCCGTCGATTTCGGCGACCTCGTAGAGATCACCGGGTATTGCTTGCAGGATGCTCAGGATCAGAACCATGAAATAGGGGAAGGAAAACCAGCCGTTCACCGCGATCAAGCACAGCTTGGCCAGATTCGGATCGTTCAGCCAATCTGGTCTCCCAATTCCCAGCGAGGCGAGAATGCTGTTCACGGCGCCGAAGTCGGTGTTGAGAATTCCCCGCCAGGCCACGACGGTAATGGTGAACGGCAGGGACCACGGGAGGATCAAGAAGGCCCGGAAGATGAATCGGCCTGGCAATCGAGGATTGTTCACCAGTAAAGCCAGAACCCCGCCGGCGCAGATATTCACGATCGTGCAGGAAATCGCAAAGGCAAACGTCCAGGCAAATAGCCACAGGTACCCGTGAGCATAGCCCGTGTACGGATCGGAACTGAAGGCGTAGCCATAGTTCCGAAGGCCCACCCAATGATAGTTATAGAGGTGCGCCTGATCGTAGTTCGTGCCCGAAATATATACCGTGTAGATCAAGGGGACGAGAATACCCACGGCGATGAACAGCACGGCTGGGGTCATCCAGGCATAGGAAAACAGGTTCCGCTTGCGTGGCGAAGGTGAAGGCCGCGCGTTTTCGGCGGTTGTGAGCGCCATCGCCACCTCCTTCCCTGATTGGCCACGCTATGGGCAAGCAGGAGAACCCTGCCCGCCCATATCGACGATCCTGTTTAGCTTGCGCGCTGCTTCGCGATTCCGGCCTTGATTTGTTGAAGCGCGGCGTTCAGCGCTGTCGCCGGGCTGGCGTGACCCTGGATGGCGAGGTTGATCGCATTATTCATCGGTGTCCACACCTGGCTCATCGCAGGGATATTGGGCATGGGGACGCCGACACTGAAAGCTTTACTGAAAGCGGCCTGCACGGCATTGGGGGCCCAGCCTGGGACAGTCTTGAAGCTGGGGAGCCGGCCTTCATAGGTTCCGCTGATCACTTGACCGTTCAGGCTGAGATACTTGGCGAGATCCCAGGCCGCCGCTTGGTTCTTGCTGAAGTTATTGACCACCCACACGCGGACCCCGATGAAGGTTTGGGCGGTCTTCCCATTCGGCAGAGTGGGGATGGGCGCCGCGCCCAGATTCATGCCGAGCGCCTTCTCGTAGCCCGCGAGGGCCCAGGGGCCATTGATCGTCATGGCCGCCTTACCGGCGGCAAAGTTGCTGTCGGCCGCCGCGTAGTCCGTGGTTGGCGGGACGATGGCGGCCAGGGACTTCAGGAAGGTGGTAGCTTGGAGCGATCCCGCGTTCGCGAGACCGATATTGGTGGGGTCGGGCTTCCCGCTCGCGCTTCCGAAGACATAACCGCCGTAGGCATGGAAGGCCCAATACGTGTAGTAGAGGCCGCCGGTAATGTAGAAGAGGAAGCCATAACGGTTCCCCTTGGTAAGCTTCTTGGCCATGGTGATCAGTTGCGGCCAGGTTGCGGGCGGCGTCTGGACAAACTGCTTGTTATAGTAGAGAGCCAGCCCGTCCACCACCTGCGGAACGGAATAGGCGACACCGTTCACATTGGTAGCGTTTATGGCCCCGGTCTGATACCTCGCCATGTCGGCCGCGCTCAGGAGATCCTTGGGTCGTGGTGCCACGATGCCGGACAGCACCAGGGTTCCCACCGAGTCCTCGGTTGTATAGGCCAGGTCGGCGGCATCCTTGTTTTTGGCTTTGAGCTGCAGCAGGCCAGTGACACTTTGGGAGCCGGCACCCATGCCGGGTTGGGAGGTGCTGACGAATTTGACCGTATCGCCATTGGCCGAGGCCCATTTATTTGCCAGCGCCTGCATTTGTGGGAGAGCCTGGTTTGGAAAATCCTCCCACACGGTGATCGTGGTGCCGGCATGTGGGCGCGCGGCCAGGACGTTTCCGGACCCTGCCGACGGCACGAGGATCAGCGCCGCCGCGGAGAGTGCCAAGACGATTCGTTTCATGTCTGACTCCATACAAAGGAAAGACTCCGTACCATGATGACCTGGCTCGGTAGGCAGATCGTGCGTGTACGTGCCTCCTTTCCCCAGTGCGTCAGCGCGCCCGAAGTACGCCAACCGGGCTACCAAGTGACGTACAGTATAGATGTCCTCGATTCGCGCGGTAAATGGCGGAGATGGCTATGGAGTTGCACAATCTCGCTACCGATCGGGGCGCCGCCCATGGAGCGCGTCACGATAGGCGCGAGGACCAGCGCCGAAGTGATAGTGGAACTGGCGGCTAAAGTAATAGAGGGAGCTATAGCCAAGTTCCTCGGCGATCATGCCCACCGGGAGGTTGGTTGCCTCGAGCAAGCGGGCCGCCTGGCCCATTCTTTGGCTGTGCAGCGTGTTGCCGATGGTGTCGCCCGTCTCCCGCTTGAACAAATGAGCCAGGCGTGATGGCGAAAGCGCGACCGTTCGCGCTAGTTCACGAAGATCGTGTTTACCACTGGGATCACCGGCAATGATATCCAGAACCTGCCGTACCCGCTGGTCCAGGGTCCGGGGACCAGAGCGCTTGCTTTCGCGGACCGCGAGAAGGAGCACCTCCTCCAGTCCGGAGAGAGCCAGGTCACGCTGCAGCACATCAAGTTCAGCCAGGTGCTCCAGATAGGGACCCGGTTCAGGGGCTCTCCGGATGAAGTCGCGCGGCAGCCCTTGCGGGGCGCAGACGTCGGCATGCAACCGCAGCATCGCGTGGCGCGCTCGCTCGAAAACATCGGGTCCAGGAAGACTGACCACGAAGCGGCCGGCTCCCATTTCGGGCAGTTGCCACCAGGAGAGCCAGGCCGGCCGCGGGTTGAAGTGCGCCCAGACGAACTCCCAGATGCCCTCTGGCGGAGCCGCGTAGTCGTGAAAAGCATGGGGACGGAGTATCACCAGGTCGCCGGGGCTTGTTCGCAGCTCGAAGTCAGGTTGATTAAACACTCCATGCCCGCGAAAGGTAAGCGACGCATACCAATTCGGGGAGCCGTGCGGGCGATAGGCCCTGTAGCCAGGGCGCGCCTTGAAGTGCCCGGTTACCAGCAGATCCGGGGGCGGTGAAACACTCTCCTCGGGCGTCATAGCGATAATGTGCAACTCCACAGCCATGCGCGGCATTTACCCGACAAGCGAAGGCCACCTATACTGTACGTCACTAACCTTCTGAAAGGAACCATGCGGTGAGTTTCTTGGATATTGCTCCAGGTGAAAAGAGCACCATTCCTCTACGGTTGGACCCGACGAAGCCAGTGCTTGAGATTGTTTCGGGTCACTTGAATCTCGGCGGTCAGGATCCGCGCGGCAATACTCTGAGCCTGACTAATTACTATTTGCGCTGGAACGGTAGACCGTATTTTCCAATCATGGGTGAATTCCATTATGGACGTTTCCCTCGCCGCTATTGGGCTGAGGCTTTGGCGAAGATCAAGGCAGGCGGCATCGACATCGTGGCGACCTACGTATTTTGGCTGTACGTCGAGGAAGATGAAGGGATCTTCGACTGGACCGGAGATCGCGACCTCCGCGACTTCGCGCGGTTGTGCGCGCGCCACGATCTGCAAGTTATCGTGCGCCTCGGCCCATTCTCTCACGGAGAGTGCCGCAATGGCGGCCTCCCCGATTGGTTGTATGGCCGCGCCATTCCCGTGCGTTCCACCGACGCGCGATTTCTTTTTCATGTACGTCGGCTGTATGCCGAGATCAGCGCGCGGCTTGATGGACTGCTCTTCAAGGACGGCGGCCCAGTCGTGGGCGTCCAGCTCGACAATGAATACATGCATGCCGGAGCACCCTGGGAAGTTCCCTTTCGCCAGGGGACAGAGTGGGTGCCCAGTGGTCATGAAGGCGACACATACATGCGGGCGCTCAAGGACATCGCCCTTGAAGTTGGTCTGGATGTGCCGCTCTACACCTGTACGGGGTGGCTGGGCTCACCGGTGCTGACTCACGAGATCCTGCCCTTGCAGGGCGGCTATGCCTTCCAACCCTGGACCCCGGATCCAGGCTATCGCCAGCCGCCAACCAGGGAATTCCTCTTCCGAGATCGGCATGCCGAACCGCTTCCTCTGGGCATTCCTGCATATGATCCGAACGCCTATCCCTATATGTGCTGCGAATTAGGCAGCGGGATCCAGATTACCTATCACCACCGGCCCACGGTGCCGCCCGAATGCGTGGAGGCCATGGCGGTCGTGGCCATGGGCAGCGGCGCGAACGGTCTGGGCTACTACATGTATCACGGCGGCTCGCATCCTATCGGACGGCATGGTTACCTGAACGAGTTCACCGTCCCGCGCGTTTCCTACGACTTCCAGGCCCCCATAGGCGAGTTTGGCCAGGCTCGCGGGTCATTTGGATCGCTGCGGCTCATTCATCATTTTCTTCATGCGTTCGGCGAGCAGCTTGCTCCCATGGGCGTCGTCTTGCCGGAAGGCGCGAGGACCATCGAGCCGGAAGATGCGGATTCCGTACGGTGGGCGGCCCGCCTCAAGGCCAATGCGGGATTCCTGTTCCTTACCAACTATCAGGACCATGCGGACAGGTGCGATCAGAAGGACATCCAGTTTGCCATTGACCTTGACCAGGAGACTCTTCTGATCCCGCGGCAGAGGGGCATTCTGCTCGGCCAAAACGTCAGCGCCATTCTCCCCATCAATCTCCCTCTAGGCGCCATATGCCTCGTCTACGCGACAGCCCAGCCCATAACCTATCTCGACGAACCGCACGGGCGAAACTACTTCTTCTTTGCCCCACCCGGCATGCGGGCTGAGTTTGCTTTCGAGATGGCTACCTACAGCGAACTTTCACTGGTCAATGGGAGCCTGATCGAGGAAAGCGGGCGGGCGTATGTTACCGTGGAGCCCGGTATGGCAAGCGCGATCACCCTGAAGTCCGCGCGGGGCGAGATGGTGCGCGTGATCACTTTGACTCGGCGGCAGGCCATGCGGTGTTGGAAGTATGACCTGTGGGGACGAGAGCGGGTTCTGCTTTCGGACGCGACCGTACTGCTTGGGGAGGATACCCTATACCTGTCCAGCACCGAGCAAGAGACCATAGGTCTGTCCGTCTTCCCCGCGCTCTCCGGAGGGTTGCGGACGGCTGGCGGTATGGCCGAGGAAACTCCGGATGGGCTGTTTACCCGGTACACGGTTCGCATCCACGAGACGCCGATTCCCCTCGTGGTCACCAAGATCGATCGCGAGTGGTGGACGGTCCGCTGCCCGGTGGAACTCCTTGATCGGGTGAAGGACGTCTT
>JANWHO010000094.1 GCA_025450375.1 Chloroflexota bacterium | reverse complement strand
GCCCCGGACCCCGGCAACCGAGCAACTGGCGGCCATGGCCGCGGCGATCGCCGCCGAGCTTGGTTTCCCGCTGGAAGCGGTCTCGACCGGGGGCGCCTCGGATGCCAGTCTGGTGGCGGGAGCGGGAACTCCGGTGCTGGATGGGCTGGGCCCGATCGGCGGCGACGACCACAGCCCCCGCGAATGGATTGCCGTTTCCTCGATCGTGCCGCGAGTGACCTTGCTGGCGGCCCTGATCGCCCGTGTAGTGGCGGAGGGGGTTGTAGTCGCGTAGTGGCTCCCAGGCCATTTCGACGGCAGTGCCTCTTATCCGGTGGTGTGTGAAAGGAGTACGGTATGGCCGCGGTACGCGCGGTGATCTTCGATCTCGGCGGCACCCTCATGGAATGGCGCCAGGGGCTCACCATAGAGGATGTATGGAGTCGGGTCGCGCCCAAGGCACTCCAATTGTTGTCGCCGGAACAGAAGGCGAAAGTCAGCGCTCGGGCGCTGGTCGCGGCGGTGCGTCGTGCCTATCTTGACCTCGAACATGCCGCCGCCGAGGGCGACCAGCAACCTATGCCCGGCGAGCTGTGCGTACGGCAGGGGCTGGCCGGCCTGGGGGTCGAGGTGGACAGCGGCGTGGCGGCGGCCATGCTCGCCGCGCTCTATGTCTCCGAGCGCGAGACGACCCAACTCCTCCCGCACGCGGTGGAGATGCTGGATGCCCTGCACCGGCGTGGCCTGCGTCTGGGAATCATCTCCAATCGCATGCACGGAGGCGCACTTTTACTTGACGATCTGGCCTACTTTGGGATCAGTCACTACTTTGACAGCATGGTTGCGTCGTGTGACGCGGGCCAGATGAAGCCGCACCCAGGACTCTTCATCCAGGCGCTCCGTGAACTGGGGGTAGAGGCGGGGGAGGCGGTGATGGTGGGCGACGACCTACGGGCGGACATCGGAGGCGCCCTGGCGATGGGGATGGGCGCCGTGTGGATCCGCCGCCCGCTGGAGCGGACCGATCCGCCTCCTCCGGGGGTGCCGGTGATCGGTGACCTGGCGGAACTATCGGGAATCCTCTCCGCCGGATAAGAATACGCTCGCCAAAGTGGCACGAACGCCGTCGGCAGGGGCGCACCCAGGTGGTGTCGCCCCGCGGGGAATTCCGCCGACAGCACCATAAAGGAAGAGCCCTCGCTGATCACCGAGGGCTCTTCTGGTATCCAGGCCCTACGGACCCGGCGGGCGGCGCGTCCGCTTCTTCAGTTCCTCGATCTGGCGCTCAATCTCGTCGGCCCGCCGCATTGCCGCGTCCATCGATTCATGCGCGTCCGCCGTGGCCCGCTGGGCGCGGCTGGCATCGCGGAGCGGATCCCCGGGATCGGCGCCGCGGGTGCTCGTCCGTGTCTGCTGGCGGAAGGCATATGCCTGGCGCCCTTCGGCCGGCGGGAGGCACTGCACGCAGAGGGCACCTTCCTGGGAACGGGCCAGATCGGCGGCGCACAGCGGCGCCTTGCAGCGGACACATCGCCCTGTACAGTTCGCGCATACCGCCTTCCCACAGCGCGGGCTCCCATCGTCGTGGGCTCCGGCGCAGACCGGCGTGGTGTCGGTGATTCTCCCACACGAGACGCACCGCCACCGCCCCTCGGCGGTGATCAGCATCCCTTCAATTTTACCGTTGGTCCTGGTCTTGATCTTCGTCGCGGAGGCCACCGGCTTGCCCTCCAATGCCCGCTGTGTCTACTAAAACCTGATCTGCCCAGAGTATGCGGCACGCGGGCCAGGAAAAAAAGCCCCCTACCGATTCTCTCCCTTACAGAATAACCCCCATGGGGAGAAACTTGCGCCCGGATCCGCCGTCTCCTATGCACGAGATGCCGCGCGGGGGAACCAGGTCGGTGCTATGATGCCCGTGCCTTTGGCCCCAGAGGATAGCCAACCCCCTCAATCATGCCGGCAAGTATGCCAGGAGAGAAGAATGCGCCGCGTCATTTTCCTTGCGTGTATCGTGATCATTCCCCTGTGCCGGGTCGGGGCCGCCTATGCCGCCCCCGCGGCCGCGCCGACCGTCAAGACGATTGCCCTGGCCTTCGGTCAGGCAATCCAACATGATGATGGCGGAGCGGCGGTTCACCTCCTGGCCCCCAACCTTCGGGCCCGCCTGAGCCTGAGCCAATTGCCCGCCATGCTTGGGGTGACGCGCCCGCCAGTAGGGACTCAGGTTGTGCGCTGGGCTTTCGTGCGGGAGCAGGGCAATGCCACCCTGGTCCTCCGCTATCCGGATGGCCCGGTGACCGAGCAGCTATCGCTCCGCCTTTATCGCGAGGGCTGGCGGATCACCGCTATTCTGCACGAGGATGCGGCCTCCCTGGAGCGCGGGGCGGAGGCGGCGGTGGTGGCCTTCTGCGACGCCGCCCTGCATAATCAGCCGGCGCTAATGCGCGCGCAACTCGCCGGTCCGCTGCCGGGCCGCCATGATCTCTCGGCTCCCGCCCGGCTTCTGGGACTGCGAGGGCCGATACAGTCGTATCTGGTGCGGGGCTATTGGGGTGGGGCGGCGGGGGCCGATGTATGGGTGACCGTGCGCTCCGGCAACCAGGCGGCGCGCGATCTCTTCGAGGTGATCAATGATCGGGATGGCTGGCGGGTTTCGGGCATCTCGACCCTCGCCAACTGAAACGGGCGCGACGCGGCATCATCCCCGGCTTTGCCCACGACTCCCAGCTCCATTGTTAAGGCTTGGCAATCTAGCGGTCGGCTTCGCCCGCCTCGTACAGCCTTGCATCAGGCTCCCGTTGCACAGTTACGGCGTGTTTGTCATACTACCTAACAGCCATTGGAATCAATGGGAGAGTTAGGGAGAATACGCCGGATCATGCCCAGCCGCCGAGTAGCACTGGTAACTGGGGCGTCGCGCGGCATCGGCCGGGCCAGCGCGCTGGCACTGGCCGCCGCTGGTTATGCCGTGTGCGTGAACTATCGGTCCCAGGAAGAGGCCGCCCACGCGGTGGTACGGGCGATCCGGGACGCCGATGGCGAGGCAATCGCGGTAGGCGCCGATATCTCCCGCCGCGAGGAGGTGGACACCCTCTTTCAGCGGACCACCGAGGAACTGGGTCCGGTGGCCGTGTTGGTCAATAATGCCGGCATCACGCGCGACACCCTGCTCTTGCGTCTCTCCGAGGACGATTGGGACACCGTGCTCGATACGAATCTCCGCGGCGCCTATTTGTGCACCAAGGCCGCGCTCCGGCCCATGCTCAAGGCCCGTTGGGGCCGCATTATTAGCGTTTCATCGGTGGTGGGACTGACTGGGAACCCCGGCCAGGCCAACTACGCCGCCGCCAAGGCGGGTCTGATCGGTTTTACCCGCTCGGTGGCCCGTGAGGTGGCCAACCGGAATATCACTGCCAATGCTCTGGCGCCCGGCTATATTACTACCGATATTACCCAGGATCTTCCCGATCAATTGAAGGCTAAAGTATTGGAAATGATCCCCGCCGGCCGCTTCGGCACTCCCGAGGACGTGGCGGACGTGGTGGTTTTCCTGGCCTCGGATGGCGCCCGCTATATCACGGGCCAGGTGCTTAACGTGGATGGAGGCTTTGTCACCGCATGATTCCCCCTGTTTTGCGTCGTAGCGGGCCGCGCTCCCCTGGCCGGTCGGTCTTTGTTTTCCCCGGTCAAGGGTCGCAGTTCGTCGGTATGGGCCGTGACCTGTATGATGAATCTCCCGCCGCTCGGGCAGTGTTCGATCAAGCCGATGAAAGTCTGGGGATCGATCTGGCTCGGATGTGTTTCGAGGGGTCGGAAGAGGATCTGGAGCTTACCTATAACGCGCAGCCCAGTATCCTCACGGTCAGCGTGGCTTGCCTGGCGGCGCTGCGGGAACGGGCCGCCGCCATGGGGCGCCGGCTCTCCCCCTCCTTCGTGGCGGGACACAGCATGGGTGAATACACCGCTCTGGTGGCGGCTGATGTGCTGGATTTCGCGGATGCTCTGCACCTGGTCCGCGAACGAGGCCGGTTGATGGAGGAAAGCGGATTTGCCAGCCCCGGCGGTCAGGCCGCGGTGATTGGTCTGGACACGATCACCCTCGAGGGCATTGTGCGCAAGGCGCGCGAACTGGGCGAGATCGGTCTGGCCTGCATTAACAGCCCCTTGCAAACCGTGATTTCGGGTGAACTCGGCGCCCTCCTGCGGGCCATGGATCTGGCCAAGGAAGCAGGGGCCCGCCGAGTGGCCCGCCTCAAAATCAGCATTGCCTCTCATTCGCCGCTGATGCAGCAGGCGGCTACCCAGCTTAGCGAGCGTCTCTCCCATATCCACTTGCGGGAGCCGCACATTCCCGTGGTAGCCAACATCACCGGCCAGATGCTCCATACGGCGGCGGACATTAAGCGAGAGTTGGCGGACCAACTCTGCAAGCCGGTCCAGTGGACTCGCTCGGTGCTGGAAATGACCAGCCAGGGCGGTCATACGTTCGTGGAGATGGGGCCAGGGCAGGTGTTGTCGGGATTGATTAAGCGGATAGACCGTAACGTGCAGGCGCTCACCTATAGCGAGGTGGACGTGCGCGCGATCTCGACCCCGGTGTCGTGAGCGAGCGGCAACGGGTCGTCATCACCGGGCTTGGCATCCTCTGCCCAGTGGGTATCGGCCCCCAGAGCGCCTGGGAGAATCTCCTCGCCGGTCGTTCGGGGATCGCCCGTCTTACTCACTTCGACCCCAGTCCGTTCCCCGTGCAAATCGGAGGTGAGGTAAAGGGATTCGATCCGGCCTCCCTGGGCTCGCCCCGCGAGGTGCGGCGGATGGATCGCTGCACCCAGTTGGCCCTGGCCGCGTCCCTGCAGGCCGTGGTGGACGCCGATCTCGACCTCACCGCCCTTGACCCGGAATCCGTGGGGATCACGATCGGTTCGGCGGCCGGCGGTTTTCAGAGTCTCCTGGAGCAACACCAGGTTTTTCTTGAGCGCGGCCCCCGCCGAGTAAGTCCCTTCTTCATCCAGCACATGCTGGTTGATTCGCCGGCCGGGCAGGTAGCGATCTCCCTCGGTCTCCGGGGCCCAAATATGGCCGTGGTTTCGGCCTGCGCCACCGGTACCCAGGCGATTGGCGAGGGAGCGGAGGCGATCCGGCGCGGTGACGCCGAGGTGATGCTGGCCGGCGGGACGGAGACCCCGATTCATCCGGTCATCCTGGCCGGTTTTAGCGTCATGCATGCCCTTGCCCGCAACAACGAGCAGCCGGAGCGGGCCTCCAGCCCTTTCACCAAGCGGCGGGACGGCTTCGTCCTCTCCGAAGGGGCGGCCGTGGTAGTGTTGGAGTCGTTGGAGCATGCCCGCGCCCGTGGGGCCCGGTGCTATGCCGAGGTGGGCGGATATGGGGCTACCAACGATGCCTATGACATGGCGGCGGTGCCGGAGGACGGGGCGATGGCGGCCCAGACCATGCGTCGGGCGCTGCGGAAGTCGGGGTTGGCGCCCGAGGATATTGATTACATCAATGCCCATGGGACCGGCACCCCGCTGAACGACAAGGCGGAAACGGTCGCGATCAAGTCCGTATTCGGGGACCGTGCCTACCGGATGGCGGTCAGCTCGACCAAGAGCATGACCGGCCACATGATGGGCGCCTCGGGCGCCGTGGAGGCAGTGGTATGCGCGCTAGCCCTCCGCGACGGTATCGTACCGCCTACGATCAACCTCGACGATCCCGACCCCGAGTGCGATCTCGACTACGTGCCGCATACCGCCCGCCGTCTCCTCCTCCGGGCCACCCTCTCCAACTCGTTTGGCCTGGGTGGGCATAACGCCAGCCTCGTGCTGCGGCAGCCGCCGGCGTACGAATGAGAAACTGAGGCCGAGACCCATTGGGGGTGGATCAGCCTGGCACGCTGGCGCCGGTGACCAGCATCAGGTCGGTGAAGCGAATCGGGCCGGCGCCGAACATCGTGTGCAAGCGGGCCACGAACGTCTCTCCCACCATCTCGCGATCCGCGGTGGAGTGTGCGCGGAGAGCGCCGAGAAGCGGGCCCGATCGGGAAATCCGGCTGTGCCAGAACGCCTCGGCGCTCTCCGCCTCGATCGGCATCTCTATCTCGTGGGTATCCACCTCCACCAGCCCGGCCCGCTCGCAGGCAGCCCGGTGGATAGCCTCGGTGGGCAAGGCGGTGAACGGGAGGGTCAAGATCCGCGTCTCCTCGGCGCTCAGCACCACTCGCGAGCCGACGACCTCCACCAGGAAGCGGTGCGAAGGGCAACGGTCCAACCCAGCCCAGGTACTGAAGGCGACCCGTCCGCCGGGACGAATCGCCTGCCGAAGGGCTGACAGGGCCGCTGTCGGGTCGGGCGGATACATCAGGGAGCAGCGGGCGGTGGCGGTGTCAAAGCTCGCGGGCGGCACGCCCAGCTCCACCTCTCGCTCGATCAGGCGGAAGGCCGCGTTGGTCAGGCCGCGCCGTCTGGCCCGCTCATTGGTCCCCTCCACCATGCCTGGTGACAGATCGAGGCCCAGGACCGAACCCTCCGGCCCCACCCGCTCGGCGATAAAGAGGGCCGGGTTCCCGGCCCCACTTCCAAGATCCAGCACCCGCGTTCCAGGGCCGATCCGCGCCTCGACGAGCAGGCGCTCGGTCACCGGATCCATCGGGAGCGGGGTCTCGGCCCCTTTTTGCCAGGCGTCGGCGGCGGCTGTCCACAACTCGCGCTGCTCCGTACGTAACCGATCCCCTTCTTGCATATTTTCTCTCCTTCTCGATGGTTAGGCGCTTTCACTCGGCGTCCCCAGGCATTTCCCGCATGACCCCAGCCGCCCCAATGGGGCCATGCCGATACTGAAGGCCCCGCTGAGCGACGCGGTGGCATGAAAGGTGGTGTGAGAAGCAAAGGGAGCAATACAGTGTCCCGTAGCCGCCCAGGGAGCGCCCCATCAGTCCGCCGGACCCTCTTTGGTATTTTAACCGCTCGCGCGTGAGATACTGCCATAACAAGGGGTTTCTCCTTGGAAATAGGCAGGGGAGGGGCACAATGGCTGAGGAGGAGGCCGGGGCGCCGGCCGGTGGTGCGTTGCGGGAACGGGTGCTGGTGATCCTGGCCGCCTTCCATGGGAAGACGACGGCGATCACCGAGGCGGGGAAAGACAACATGCGGACGGTCAATCGCTTGACCCGGTTGGCCCCGTTGCGTCACCTCGGAAACGATCGGACGTTCCGCCACAATCTCGCCCGCTACCAGATGGATGGACTGGACGAGGAGGTGCTGATCGGGGCTCGGCGCGAAGGGAACGGCGTCTGGTCGCTGGTCGCCGAGTTGGTCCCGCCCAGCACACGATGAAGGGAGCCGCTCGCGTCATGGCGCGAGCGGCTCCCTCATGCTTGTCTTGATCGTTCCAGGGACGAGCGTCAGGCCAGGGAATCCAGAAGGTTCTCACGGACGGCCGAGATCGCGGACACAATCGAGTCATCCGTGGAGACGATCGAGGATTCGATGCGCTTGCATCCGTGCAGCACGGTCGAATGATCGCGCTCCAACTCGCGGCCGATCCGGGCTACGGTCAGACCGGCGTCCTCGCGGAGGAGATACATGGTGATTTGGCGGGCCTGGGAAATGGTGGCCTCGCGCTTCTTGCTGAGGAGGTCGTCCTTGGAGACCCCAAACTCGGCGCAAACCGCCTTGAGGATGGTGTCCACATCGCCGCGGACCGGGGCGTTTTGGGCCTGACGGAGGAGATCACACAGAACACTTCTCACGATGGTAGCGCCGACCATGCCGCCCTGGGGCGCGATGTGCGCGCACCGGCGAACCGCCGTCTCTAATTCATTGACCCCGCCGGCCGTCCTATGCGCCAGGAGATGCAATGCCTCGGCGGTGAACCATGCCTGGGTGTAGCCGGCGAACGTCTTGGCCAGGGCCAGGCGCGTCCGGAGGCTGGGCTTGCCGATGCGGACTACCAGGCCGGAGGTAAGGCGCGAACGGAGCCGGTCGGGCAGGCCCTTCAACATACTCGGATCGCCTTCTCCGCTCACCACCACCTGGCGCCCGCTCTCCCGCAGGGCATCGATGGTATAGGTGAGATCCTCCAGGACGGCAGTTCGGCCGGCCAGCACCGGGAGATCATCGATCAACAAGGCGCCGGCGGCGCGATAGCGATCGCGGAAGGCATCGGAACGGCGTTGGCGGATGCTGGTGGTCAATTCCTGGGAGAGCGTCTCGGCGGGAACGTAGATCACATTATGCATGTCGGAGCGCTGCCCGAGGTGTTGGGCGATCGCCTTGAGCAGATGCGTCTTGCCCATCCCTGGGGTACTCTGGATATACAGGGGGTTGTAGACCTCGGCGGGCCGTTCGGCCGCCGCGAAAGCGGCCCGGTAGGCGAGCAGACTTTCGGGACCATAGACGAACGAGGCGAACGAGTTGCGTGGGGGCTGTCCAGGCGCCAGTGATCGTTGCGGTGCCAGCATGTTGATCCTCCCTACCTTCACGAAACTTTCGCCACAATAGCACCTCGCGGTAGGGGGCGCAAATCCGGAATGGCTCCTTATCCACAGGGGATAGGTTCGCGAAGCCGGCACTCAGTTCTCCTGGACCGCCTCCCTTATCCGCTATTTCACCCCCAGTTATCCCGCGTACACTCACGGTTATCCACAAGTTTCAAGGGGATATCCACAAGTTTCAGCGCGGATTGTCCACAGGCCCGGTCGCCAAAGCAGCCACGAGGAAGCAGCTACGCTCCGCTGCTTGCGCGTGTCCCCTGCCCGATTCCCTGGCCGGGCAGGCGTACCCGCGCCGTGGCCTGAACCAGCGTCTGGCCGCTCGGATCGACGCATTGGAGGATACATTCGACCTGGATACCGTCCGCCGCCTCGGTCACGGACCGCACGGTGCCCTGGATGCGTACGGATGTACCCACCAGGGCGGGCCCGCGGAACCGCGCCTCCAGGGTGCCGTTCTCTCCCCAGGCGCGGCCAAAGCGCCCGCCCAGTACCCGGGCGAGGTAGGCCAGCAGCAGCATGCCATGGGCAATCGGGCCGCCAAAGTGGGTGGTTGCCGCGAACGCCGCGTCCAGGTGGATCGGGTTGTGGTCGTTGGCGGCATCGGCGTAGGCGCGTACCCGTTCGGACGTGACCAGAACCTCGAGCGGACTCAGGGTTTCGCCAACCTCCGGGATGGTGATCCGCTCATCCATTGGCGGGACTCCCGCCGCTAAGCGGCACCATCAGCAGCATTTCGCCCTCCAGTACCGGCAGGGTCGCGTTGGATACACGGGCTTCCAGGATCAGGGCCGCGAATCCGCGACGCTCGGATCGAGTACGCACGGTCAACGCCGCCGTGACCGTGCTCCCCACGGGCACCGGGCGGATGACGGTTACGGCTTGCGACGCATGCGTGGAGCCGGGATGGCGGGTGAGCAGATCAGTCAGCCCGCGCATGGCGAGGGCCAGGATAGCCAGGGGAGGGACCACCGCTCCGACGCCCCTATAGGCAGGGCTAGAATCCTCTACGGCTCGCACATAGGCATCCACCGTAGCTGAATCCAGGGTAATCGCTTGGGTGGGGAAAGCAAATCCCGCCTGTACCTGAGTGAGATCCACCAGTTGGCCGCTCCTTCGTTACAGGTCGCTACCGCCCCGGCAAGCCATCCGCTCCACGGTGTATGGAGAGCGGCATAGACACCACGCGGCGCGGCCAGATCAGGTTTCCAGGCTGAAGGTAGCAGTCTGGCCGCGATACATCAACACGGTTTTCCCGAACCGCTGGATCGCTACGGAGCCGCTCGTTACCGCCTGGCTGGTGGGAAGGCCGAATCCGTCGTGAGTGTCCAGATAGCGCAGGAACGGCTGCCGCACGTAGTAGCCGGTGCCGATATAGTAGCGATAGGGGCGGCCGTGGGCATCTTTTCCGGTTAGGTAGTCGTACGGCGAATCCAGGTTGAAGATGTCCCGCGGATACAGTTGGTTCTCCAGGGAGGTGGGAATGGTTTCCGGCGAATGCCAGGTAAAATCGGACAAGGCAAAATTGAGGAGGTCGCGCACATCGGTATAGCGATTGGGCATCCCCAGGGTAATCACTATGACCTCCCGTTTCCGCTGTTTGGCTACCACGACGTCGCAAAAGCCCGCGTTGGTGGTATTGCCGGGCTTGGCCCCAATTACTCCCGGATACCACCACAACGGTTCGTTCACGTTGACCAGATAGTGCGGATTATTCTGAGAGCTGGGCGGGATGTAGTAGGTGCGGGTGCCCATGATGGCGCGGAAGGGGGCATAGTGAAGGTCGGCCAGAACGATCCGCAGAAGATCCCGCGCCGAGGCGTAGTGGCCCGGCATGTCCAGGCCATGGGGCGAGGTGAAGTGGGTGTGCGTGCAGCCAAGCCGCGCGCATCGGGCATTCATCATCGTTACGAAATGCCGCTCGGTCCCGCCCACCGACTCCGCCAGAGCGACCGCGGCGTCATTTCCCGAGGGGAGAAGGAGACCATAGAGGAGATCGCGCCGAGTGAGCACCTCACCGGCATACAGGTTCATGGTCGAGCCGCCCACGGTGGCCGCGTTGGCGCTGATTACGGTGGTGGTGGTTAGGTGCCCCTGCTCCAGGACAAGGAGGGCGGTCATCAATTTGGTGGTGCTGGCCATGGGAAGAGACAGGTCCTGGTTGTCCGCGAGCAGGGTCCGCCGCGTCGTCTCGTCGTAGACCAGGGCGGCATTGCCCAGGATTGGGGGAGACGGGTAGGCGAGGTTCAGCACCAGCCTCGCTGCCTGGGCCCCCGCGGAGGGCCAGACGCTCAAACACGCCAGAAGCAGCGTCGCGAACAGGGACACACGCCGGACGGACGCCGCCGCTTGGATCATGATGTATGCGAGCCTTCTTGGTGGATGAGGGGAACCACGACGGGAGTGTAGCATAGAGAACATGGCCCGAGAAGAGAGTCATTCACCACTGATAGTGGGAAAAGGAGATGGCATGGGATTCGAGATTCGCGCGTTTCGGTGCGGGCCCATGGATAACGGAGTCTACGTACTCTATGACCGAAGTCTAGGGGCCGCGGTGGTCGTGGATCCCTCGTTCGACTACGAGCCGGTCCTGGACTTTGTCACCGCCGGTTCGTTTCGGCTGGAGGCCATAGTCAATACGCACGGCCACTTCGACCATATGGTGGGCAACGCCGCCTGCCGTGCCGCGGCACCCGAGGCGCCGATCTACCTGCATCCCGATGATGCCGGGTTGCTGGCGGCCGGTCCACGCCAGGCGGCGCTCTATAGCCTGAGCGTGACGCCATCGCCGCCGCCTGATCGCTGGTTCCGCGAGGGTGAGGACGTGGTTCTGGCGGGTGCGCGTTGGAGCGTGTTGCATGTGCCAGGGCATAGCCCCGGCAGCATCTGCCTCTACGGCCATGGCGTGCTGATCGGCGGCGACGTCCTCTTCCAGGGATCGATCGGGCGCACCGACTTGCCAGGCGGCGACGGCCCCCTGCTGCTCACGGGAATCCGCGAGAAACTGCTCGTATTGCCGGACGAGACGGTCGTCTATCCCGGACACGGACCCGCGACTACTATTGGCCGGGAGCGGGCATACAATCCGTTCCTGACGTGAAGCTCCGCGACCAGACAATCACGTGTGTCCTGGCGACGGGCATCCGTTCCCGGGACGCTTCCGGTGGAGACTCCGCGAGTGCGGAGTCTCCACCGCTTCACCTCAGCCCGCGAGCCGCGAGCCGGTCTCGAGCAGCGTCTTCAGATCGCTGAGCACCCAACTCCAGCCGCCGTCCGCGCCTTCGTTCTCCATCTCGCCCGCCAGCAGCGCCGCCAGCCGCGGCGTGCCCGCGACGTCGTGGACGATCGTGAGTTTCGTCACGCCGCCCGTGGTCGCCTCGATCTCATGGGTTAGCCGCGTGAAACCCTCCGCCTCCGTGGCGGGATCCATCACCATGCGCCACGTCTGCACCAGTCTTCGGGGCGGATCCGCCTCGATGACCTCACCGTCGACCGCGACCTCCGGAGCACCTTGCTTCCTCATCTCCTCGCTCGTCAGGGCTCGGTACGCGCCGCCCGGGCGCAGGTCGTACTCAGCGCTGATGCCGTAGCCGTACCGCCGTGTCCACTCGGGCCTTGTGATTGCGTTCCAGATCGCTTCGGGTGTCGCTTTGATATACACGCGATACACCTGGGTGGTGACAGGCGCTTGAGTCCTCGTCGTCATGTTCGTTCCTCCAGCTCGTTCTTGAGTTCCGTGAGTGCCGAGACTTGGCGCTCGGTGTACTTGTCGATCCACCGGTCGTGGATAAGGCGGATCGGCACCGGGTTGAGGAAATGGAACTTCTCCCGGCCCGATCGTCGCGAGGTGACGAGTCCCGCGTCCTCAAGGACGCGCAGATGCTTCATGACCCCGAAGCGAGTCATCTCCAGTTCGGACTCCAGCTCGGTGAGCGTGCGGCCGTCACGCGCGAAGAGCCGGTCGAGCAGGAGACGACGCGTTGGGTCGGCAAGCGCCTTGAACACGCGGTCGTCGTCAGCCATGCCTAGAGAATACGTGACCATTTAGTCACATGTCAAGGGCATTATGCGGCTTGGCCAACTCAACCCCAGGGAGCGGGAGGTTACCGACCATCGCGATAAGCCAATCAGCATATTGGCCCGCTGGCCGGCTCTCGCGCAAGCCCTACACTGGATCGGCGCCGATCAACTCGACCTCGTTGCCCTCGGGGTCATCCAGGTACACGGTGCGGGATGGAAGCACCGGGTGCTTGCCCGAGCGCAGGGTGTAGCCCAGGGCAGTCAGGCGCGCGGCCTCGGCGTCGAACTCCTCGGGCGCGATCTCCAGAGCCAGGTGGTGCAAGGTGCGTGGCGGCGCGAACGGCGGTGCGTCGGGCGGCAGCGGGACCAGGACCACCATCTGGGGGATCGGCGCCTCGTCGGCCCCGGCCGCCAGAAACACCGGGACCACGCCGGCAGGCTTCTCGATCTGCCGCAACCCCAGCACGTCGCGGTAGAAGGCCATCGCCCGTTCCAGATCGTGGACGGCCAGCACTACTTCCGCTACCCCAAGCACCGCGCTCATCGTTGTTTCCCCTCCTGTTCCCTTGCTATTCGCTGGTGGGATTGAACTCGCGGAAGCTGAGCGGGAAGAGGGCGCCCAGCGTGGTGGCGTGGCGGGCGCCGCTCAAGGTAGCCAGTACGACTTCCATTTCACCGCCCTGAGCAAACTCCACCAGCACCTGACGGCAGGCCCCACATGGGGCCGTGGGGGTTTCGGCT
>JANWHO010000093.1 GCA_025450375.1 Chloroflexota bacterium | reverse complement strand
GCGCCCGATGAGGCGGCGGATCGCCACCTCCGCGCCCGCCTCCCGCTGGATGACGCGACCGAACTGCGGTTTGCCGATATGCGGAAGTTCGGACGCCTCTACCTGGGCACGGAGGCGGAGATCGGGGTGGTGACAGCCCTTGGCGCCCTGGGACCAGAGCCGTTGGAACCCGCCTTTACGGCGCCGGTCCTGGGAGCGCGGCTGGCGGGGAAGCGGGGGCCGATCAAATCCGCCCTGCTCGATCAGTCGGTGGTCTCCGGTCTGGGGAATATCTATGCCGACGAGGCGCTGTTCCGCGCCGGCATCGCGCCGCGCCGGGCCGGCGGCTCACTGACCGAGGAGGAACTGTCCGCCCTCCGCGACGGGATCGTGGCCACCCTGTCCGAGGCGGTGGAGCGCGGGGGCACCACCTTCCGGAATTACTTGAGCGTCGCGGGGCGAAGGGGAGGCAACATGCCCAATCTCCGGGTCTTTCGCCGCGATGGGGAGCCCTGCCTCCGCTGCGGGGCCGTGCTGGCGCGGACCGTAGTTGGCGGGAGGAGCACGCATTGGTGTCCCGGCTGCCAACATTGATGGCTGTCCGACCAAGTATGGGGAGCCGGCTGGGGGAGATGCTATACTGCCCAGGGAGCCGAGGCAGCCGGCAGGGAAGTGGAAGGGGTGTGGGTGAAAGACGCGGGAAGCATCGCACCGAGCGCTCAGCCGCCCCTCGAACCTACCGAATCGCACGGAAAGGGGGAGCAAGCAGCCGTGGATGAACGCGCGCTGGCGGAAGCGCGCCGCCGCGCCGAGCGTCTGACTACCCTGAACGATGCCAGCCGGGAGCTTACGGCGCTGCGCGACATCCCCGAGGTCTGTGAGACGATCTATACGCAGGTGCGTCGGGTGCTGGATTGCAGTGTCTTCTACATGGGCCTCCACGATCCGGAGCGGGACGTGGTGGAGCTTGTCCTCACCATGGATAAGGGTGAACGCTTTCCCAGCCGGTTGGTCCCTGCCCACGAGTCGCTGGTTGGCCAGGTCATTGCCACGCGGATGCCGGTGGTGCGCGATACGGTGGCTGCCCTCCGCGGGGCCTCGCGCCTGCTCACCCAGGGTGATGGCGGCCCGCGGTCGGCCATGATCGTGCCCATGCTGATTGGCGACCGGGTGGTGGGAGTGATCTCGGCCCAAAGCTACGAGGAACATGCCTACAGTCCCGACGATGTACAGATGCTGCAAAGTCTGGCTAACCAGGCGGCGGTGGTGATTGAGAATTCCCGTTTGTACGAGCAGGCCCGAGGCTGGATTAGCCAACTCGAGGTCGTGCAGCGGTTGAGCATGGAGTTGAATCGTCTCGATTCGGTCACCGCGATCGCCGGCTCGGTCGCGCGGTCCATCGAGGCATTGCTCCCCTTCGATGCCTATCGGATCATGCTGGTGGACTACGCGGAACGGGAATTGGTTCCGATTGCCTTTGGCGCTACCCGCCATGAGTACGACGCCCAGAGCATCGACAGCCTCCGCATGCCCCTTGGTGAGGGAATCACCGGCTGGTCGGCGCTGACCGGGGAACCGTTGCTCGTGGACGACGCGGCGGCGCATCCCCTGGCTTTGGAGATTCCCGGTACGCCAACGGTGGTGGAGTCCATGCTGGTGGTGCCGATGCGCCGCGATCAAACGGTGCTGGGCGTACTGACCTTGAGCAAGCTGGGCCTGAGACAATACTCGACCGAGCATCTGCGTCTCTTGCGGACTTTCGCCGACCAGGCCGCCGCGGCGATCGCCAATGCGCAGCTCTACGAAAGTGAGCGCCAGCGGGTCCACAAATTGCGCGAGTTGGACCAGTTGCGGAAGGACTTTGTCTCGACTGTTACCCATGAACTGCGCACTCCGCTCACCGGCATCCTTGGCTTCACCGAGACGCTGCTGAACTTCTGGGATCGGCTTACTCCCGAGCGGCAAAAGGATATGGTCTACAAGATTCAGTCCTCCACGGCCCGCCTGAATCGGCTGGTCCATGATCTCCTGGTGGTATCACGGGTGGAGGCGGGATCGCTGTCGCTGGCCATGAACGCGGTGGATCTTCGGGCGCAGGTCCAGCAGGCGGTGGTGGAAATCACCGCGAAGTACCGGGACCAGAGCATCGAGATAGCGGATCTCGACGAACCGGTCGTGTTGTTCGCCGATGCCCACCGCGTGCAGCAGGTGCTGGTCAATCTGATCGATAACGCGGTCAAATACAGTCCCGAGCAGAGTCCTATTTCGGTGAGCTGGCGCCGGGATGGCGAGTACGCGGTCGTGAGCGTGCGCGACCAGGGGCCCGGCATCGCCGAGGAGAGCCGGCCCATGCTGTTCACGCGCTTTGGCAAGATCGCCCAGGTAGCGCGGGCGGGCCATGTGGGCACCGGCCTGGGTCTGTATATCTCGCGTCAGTTGGTGGAAGCGATGGGCGGCGATATTTGGGTGGAGACCGCGTTGGGGGAGGGTAGCACCTTCCTCTTCAAGCTCCCGCTCTCTCAATAGGTGCTCCACCCCTCCGTTTACAATCCGTTTACAGTTTTCGCATACAACGGTAACAGTTGGCTCCTAGACTAGAGATGAGTGGAGTTGCCGCTCGCTCAAAAAAATGTCATTTCCTCCTCATCTTATGGCGGCCTACGCGCCGCCGTCCTCATCGTTGACACGCCGGCCCCGCGCGCACCGGGGCTGGCGTGGACAAGGCAACCGAGAGGCTTGGGTTCACCGTCAGGTCCGCTTTGCCGCCATGGCCAGGTAGGGCGACGGAGCCGCGGCATTTCCCGGCGCGCGTTCGATCGTCACGGCGGCCAGGGCAAAGGGTTTGGCGTCCAGGGAATAGGTTTTCGTGAAGCCATGGCTGCTATTCCCCACGAAGCCGCCCACCGGTACCGGCTTTCCATGGGCCGGGATCAGCCAGAGCTCGAATGCCTTGCCCGACGGAAGGGCCGGCAAGCCCTGGAAATGCACACTGGTCGTGTGGTCGCTACGGATCCCCACCGTGAACCGGATTCCGGTAAGGCGGACCCCATCCACGACCTGGGCCACCGGGCTGCCGGTGCGCTGGGTGACCGTGACTCCATTGCGATTGACCAGCACCACGATCAAGATGACCGCCGCCACTACCACGGCACCCGCTGAACCATAGGCATAGGCGGGGAAGCGCGCCAGGGCGCCACGAACGCGCGGCGCCCACCCGGTGCCGGGGCCTGGAGTGAGCGGGCTGGGAGCGCCGGCGCCTGGCCTGGCCGAGATCGCCGCGGATGCCTGGCGAGAATCGATGGGGATGGGAGCAGTCGCGGGCCGCTCAAGCGGTGGGTGCTCTTCCGCCCGCGCGTCCTGCCATTCGGCGGCTTCCCGCTCGACGATCTCTAGAAGGCGGGCGCGGAGGGCGGGAGGTGGGTCGCGCGGGATAGCGGCGAGGGCCAGGCGATCGGCGACCGCCGAGAGATGGGCCAGTTCCTCTTGGGAGGCGGAGGACGTGGGCAGATAGGCGTCCACGATAGCGCGCTCCTCCGCGGTGAGGGCGTCAAGGGCGTAGGCGCCGAGCATTTCCTCGATCGGGTCAGGCGTCATGGGATGCGCCCTGTAATCCAGCATTGTCCAGCAGCGCTCGCATCTTCTGGAGGCCGATCCGGAGTCGTCCCTTGACCGTGCCGACCGGAACGCTCAGTTTGCCCGCGATCTCGGAGTGCGAAAGTCCCCCGAAATAGGCCATTTCGATCGCGCGCCGCTGCTCGGCGGGAAGGAGACCCAGGGCGCGGCGCACCTCATTGGCCTCCATGAGCTCCCGCACCTCGTGCTCCACGTTGATGCTCTCGTCCACTCGATCCGGCGTATAGTCCAGGCCGGCGTCCGACACTTCCTGCGTGGTCGTGCCTCGTCGCAGCCGATCCACGGCCCGGTGATGGACGATGGAGAGAATCCAGGTACGGGCGGCGGATCGCTCCGGGCGAAAAGTGTCGGCCTGACGCCACACTGAGAGAAATGCCTCCTGCACCACATCCTCGGCGGCCGCGGGATCGGTCAGCATGCGGTACGCGAGTCCAAAGGCCATGCGGCAATACCGATCATAAAGCGCCGTGAAGGCGTTGGCATCTCGTTCGCGCAGCCGGACGACGAGATCCTCGTCGCTCACTCCGTCCCCGACCGTGCTGGCTACAGTGGTAGTACGCACGACCACGCGCGAAGGATCATAGGCGCCTCCATGTGTTCAGTGTACCGGAATCGGAATACGGTCGGACAAACGGGCCGGCGTCCGGGCGCACCGGAGTTACGTGACGGGCTCCCAGGAAAGCCGGCAATGTGTTGATCAGGTTCTCCAGGTGAGCCTCTAACATCCCTCCACGGTTATGGTTGCGCGCTACCACCGGCCAGACTCGCCTGGAGCACCGAGGCCAGGATGGGTTCCTGGACAGTGGCGGGAAGCAAGATGTCCGCGCCGGCGGTACGCAGCGCCTTCTTGCCGAAGAGGCGAGGACCGCTCGCGAGCACGATCACGGTGGTGTGCCAGGACAACGTTTTACGGAGAAAGCGGCAGAGAGTCAACGCTTTGCCATCGGGAAGCCAGCCTGAACGGTCCTCGATCACGATGAGCGTCGGATACAGCACGCACGCGCGAAGCGGCGCCTCGGCGAGCGTACACCGGATGAAGTCGATATCGGTATCAACGCTTTGCCTGGCGTGGAGCAGCGCCACCCTCACCAGTGTCCGGTCGCGTTCCGTGTCGGCGGCCAGCAGGACGCTGACCCGCCCCTCGGGCAGGCCCCCAGGGGGAAGCATGCCGGTGGTTGGGGGCCGCGAACCGGGACCGCGGCCCGGTCCGGCCAGCGCGGCCTCCGTCTGGGGCGGCGGCTCCGCGATGTCCGGGTCAGGATAGAAAATGGGTTCCCGGAGGGCCATGCGCATCCTCCCCTTTTCCTACGCTTCTCGATGGTTTCGAGCATACCACGGTTTAGCCGAAAGGTCTCATTAAGGAGCGGGCGCATGCACGTTGGCGTCATCGGCTGGGCATGCTATGGTGAGCATGTCGGCAGTGACAAGACCTTGCCCAATCGGAGGTGAACCATGGAGCCGAACGAGCCTCGTCAAGCCATACTGGACGAACTGGCGGCGCCCAGGCCGGACCAGGATGGGAAGCGTGACCCCTTGCGCGCGGCTGACCCGGCCAGCATCCGGTTTGTCCGCGCGGTGGCCGCGCCCGGACGGTACTTGCAGGCGGTCGAGTACACCGACCTTCATGGTGATTTCTGGCATTATGTGTTTTTCCTGCGCCGGAACGACGAGGGACGCTGGAAGGTGGAGAGCGGGGGCGGCGGGGGTGGCTCACCGGTAACGCGCTCCTATCCCTCGCTGAATCTGGCGGCCAGTTGGGGGAGGTCCGGCATGTGGGCCGGAGGCCGGGTGAGCGACCTCGGGACCGGGGTGACGCGGGCCCGCCTGCTGGGTCCAGACGGACTGGTGATTGAGGATGAGATTGCCGATGGCTACGCCCTGTTCATGACCGACCAGCCCGTCCACGATCTCGCGCCTCTGGAGGCCGAACTCTTCAACCAAGCCGGAGATTTGGTAGGCAGCCACAAGCCGTTTCCCCAGGGGCGCTGAGCCGGCGCATGATCACGGCGGGGCCTCGGGCTGAGACCATGTCGACCCTCACGGTGGCCTCCGGTCTCCGTCCGAGGCCCTACTTCGTTACGGGAGCTGGGCCACCGGATACCCGCAATGAACCGCTGTTTGCGTCACCTTTTCCGCGCTCAGCCAGTCCGGAAGGGTCAGATCCACGGGTTCGCTCAGCTTCGGATAACTGGTGTCGATCGCGCCCGCGAAGCCGTTGGCCAGCATCAGGCAATAGGGTAGCGGTTGCGCCGGGTCTGGAGCCAGCTTCTCGTGGTGCGCGGCAATGGCGACCGCCAATTCCTCGGGCAGCGACCAGAGCTCGGCCAACTGGTGGCTGACCCGCGCGTGATCTCCCCCGAATACCGCGACCTCGGCTTCCAGGAGGGTGCACTGGCGTTTCCGCATCTCCTCGGCAATCGGCACGACCGGCGCCTCGTCGGCCTGCCGCACCGCCAACCCGTTCAGAATCACCTTGCCGAGATCATGGAGCAGCCCGCTGCTATACGCGAGGCCAATGTTGGGAAACCGCGCTTCCTGCGCGATCACCATGGTCAGGTTGGCCACCAATTCGGAGTGGCGCATGAACTGATTGGCGGCAAGCCCATAGAGCGGCAGTTCGCGCTGGGCGCTTTGAGCCACTCCGCTCGCCAGAACCAGGAGGCGGGCCTGGGCGGTTCCGATCACGCGGAGGGCATCGCTGATGTTGCCGACTTTTCCCCGCAGACCGAAGACCGCGCTGTTGGCCATGCGCAGCAGCGAGGCGGAGATTCCTACGTCGCGCACCGCCAGATCCGCCACCTTGCGCAAGGAGACTTCGGGATCGTTGAGGAGCGAGAGGAGCTGAATCGCGGTATCCGGCAGCGGCGCCAGGGCCCGGAGCATCTTTTTGGTAATCTGTAGCGTGACCGTGGGGCTCCCGTCCTGATCGGAAGCGGGCATATCAGGATTCATCGGTCTCCTCCTTGCCTTCTGGAGATCTCAAGAATACAGCCTTATGCCGCGCCTTTCAACGCTCGTGGTGGGCCGGATTTGCCGCGCCCGCGCGGGCTTCCATCTACTGTAGCAGCCTTTTTCCGCCGCCGTCGCCTCATCCTGATGATCAACACGAGACAGACCAGCGCCACCGCGACTTCCAGCTCGAAGGCTGGGATGCCGAGGCTGCTCTTCGGCCCGGCCAGCTTTTTCAGCGGCCCCACCGCTACCGCCGTGGGCACCACAAGGATCAGTTTTGGTCCCAGCAACCGCTGCAACAGGGGTTTTGGCGCCACGGGCTTTACCGGCATCCGCCTCGGGGGAGGCGGCACCTTGATCACCGTAAGGAGCGTGCTCTCACTGTGGGTCGTGTGCCGGCCAATCAGCACGATCAGCTGCTGCCCGAGATGCCCATGCCGCGGCACGATGAAGTGGGTCGTCACCATCCCCGCGCTGTCCGCGCGTGCGCGAACCAGCGGTTTGAGCCCCCAGTAGACCTCAACGGCCTCACCGGGGGCGAACCCGCGGCCCCAGGTGAGGACGCGCGTGCCGGCCGGGGCCGACCCGGGCGAGAGCATGGCGGTGGCATCGGCGCCCGGTCCCACGTTGAGGAGTTCGATCGGTGGTCCGTCGTGGAGGCCAAGCGGTACCGCCTGAATGGTGCCGCTGGCGCTGTCGGTCACGAGCAGGGCCCGCCCTTTGTTGATCAGGCTGAGGCCCGACGGATGCCCACCGATTGCCATGGCCCTGACTACGCGCCGGGTCTTCTCGTTGAAGACGGTGATCACGCCGGTGGTATCGCTGGAGACGTAGAGGAGATGGAGGCGCGAGTCCACGGCCAGGCCCGCTGGGCTGGGCGGCACGGCGAGCAGCCCCAGCAGCGAGCTATCCTTACTGGAGAGCACGAACACGGTAGAGGACACTGGTTGGGCCAGATAGGTCACTCCCAGGCTGGGATCGACGGCGATGGCGCCGCTTTGCGCCCGCGTGGCTACCGCGTGGCCGGCCGCCGCGGCCGGGCGGACCGAACCCAGCAGCGCCGGCGCCATGCCGGCAAGCAGCGGGACGAGCAGTAGGTGGCGATAGCGCATCGATGTCTCGATTCTGGCTAGCCCGCCGGGGCGGGCGCGATCTTTCTTCACGGCCCTCGGAACTAGGTCGCGATCTTGGTGTAAAAGCAAGGATGGACGTAACGGAGTCCCAGTTCATGGGCTTTATTGATCGTTTCGGTGGCGCCGATGAACAGGTAGCCTCCCGGCTTGAGGGCGTCCACGAACTTTTGGTACAGGCGGTTTTTGGCGTCGTCGGTGAAGTAAATGACCACGTTTCGGCAGACCACCAGATCGAAGACCTGGGTCATCTGGTCTCGCAGGAGGTCATGGCGGTCGAAGCGGACCATCCGCTGAATCTCGCTATTCACCGCGTAGGTGGTGTCCTCGCGCGTCATGTACAGGGTGCGGAGACGGAGCGGTAGGTCGCGAATCTCCTCGGCGGCATACCCCTTCCCCAGGCGGGCCCGGTTCAGCATGGCTCGGTCGATATCGGTGGCGTAAATGCCGTGGCGGAGGCCGGGCGCATATTGATGCAGCAGCATCGCCAGGGTGTAGGACTCGGCGCCGCACGAGCAGCCCGCGCTCCAGATTTTCAGGTCGCGTTTGGGGCTGAAACGAGCGAGGATTTGATTGGCCAGATACTCGAATGCCTCCGGGTTCCGGTAAAACTCGGATACGTTGATCGTGATATGTTGCTCGAATTGGTGGAGGAGCCCTGGATCGCCGCGAAGCATCCCGGCGAAGGCCACGAGATCCGGCGCCAGGCACTTGCGCGCCATGTCGCGGATGCGCCGCTCCATTTGCTGCTGCTTATAGTCAGCCAGGCTAATCGGCAGGAGAGACCCGATTGCCTTGGTGAACTGTTGGTATTCGCCCTCGATGGTTGCCGGCATGTGTGATTCCCTCTCCCTTACAGCCGCCCCGCCATGGCGGGAGCCGCGGTCCTGGCCCACTGCGCGATGGCGCCGCTCATCTTCTCCAGCGGCAGGATAGCGCTGGCCAGACCGGCCTCCGCCACCGATCGCGGCATCCCGTAGACAATCGAGGTGCTTTCATCTTGCGCGTAGATCCGCGCGCCGCGCCGATGCATGGCGCGGGCGCCGTCGGTGCCATCGACCCCCATGCCGGTCAGAATGACCACCAGGCACGGGCCGGTCCAGTGCTCGGCCAGCGACTTCAGGGTGCGGTCGATCGCGGGGCGCACGCCGTGGACCGGATCGGTCTGATCCAGATGCAGCCGATGATTACTGCCGAGCGTGGCGTGGTACCCCCCCGGAGCGAGCAGAATGAGATTGGGCCGCGGCTCGTCGTCCTCCTGAACTTCGCGTGCCTCGATCCCGGATCGCCGGGCCAGGCGGGCCGCCAGCGATTGGGTAAAGAGCGGGGGCATATGTTGCACGATCAGAAACGAGGCTGGCAAGTCGTGCTCCAGATTCGTCAGCAGATAATCCAGAGCCTGCGGCCCCCCAGTCGAACTGCCAATGAGCACCAGGGGCCCATCGGCGGGGCGCCGCGATCCGAGAGGGGCGACAGACCGCGCCCCAACCGCGGACGCGGGCGGACGGAGCGCGACTTGCACATGGCCGGAATCTGGAAGGGATACGACGGCGGGAGAGGGGGAACTGATCTGGCGGGTGATCTGACGCATGCGGACGCGGGCGGCGATCCCTACCTTGTGCAGCAATTCCT
>JANWHO010000092.1 GCA_025450375.1 Chloroflexota bacterium | reverse complement strand
TTATCGAAGGCATGTGCCTGCGGGTTGATCGCGTAGCAGGCACAGTCGAACCCCTCGCTGGGCGGGCGGGCGCGGTTGAGTTCGGCGAAGTAGGCATTCGAGCCTCCGCCGAATGATGCCCGCGGCGTACATTCGCCCAGGATTTCCCGCGCCAGTCGCACCCACTCGACGCTGGTTGCCTTGTCGTCCTTATGGAAGATGAGCCAGCGCGCGACCTCGGGCCGCTCCCGCCGGAGGCTCTCCGCCAGTGCCTGCAATTCGGCGCCCGCGTTATCGGAGAGGGACAGGGCGATCTCCAGCGGAATGCCGAGCGCGCCGGCTTGCCGTGTTGCCTCGCGGAGCGGTTTGTCACTGTCGGCCCCGAGATCAAGGTCGAGGCGAAGGTGCGCGAGGTGGAGCGCGCGCAGCCGTTCCACCTGGGCAGGGGTGAGGGGTTCGCCGTAGGAGGCGATGCCGAGCCCCAGACTGGGCAGCGGCCGTACGGTGGTGGGATCAAGGGTGATCGTGAGCGTGGCATCGCCTGGTGGCGCCGGGGCCCGTTCCGCTCCTTGAAGGGTCAATGTGAACGACTGGGCGATCACCGTCCCTTCACGCACTTCAGCTGGATAGGGGATGCGCAGGGGCGTCGAGTAAGTCTTGAATGAGGCATCAGTCCAGTTACGCTGGTCCTCCATCTCGAAGATGTCACCCGAGAGGCGGACCGCCGCGCGTATTCCCGGTGCTACTTCATGGGTAATTGCCTGAAAGTCCATGAACGGCTGGTCTGGAGCGATCTCCCGTGGAAATGCTCCCTCGTGCCTGGCGCCATCGGCTTCCCCAACCGTACAGGTCGCTCCCGCGCACTCCATCGGGTGCAGCACGCAGAGACCAATCCGATTCTTCAGGAAGGTGCGCCGGGCCACTCCATCCATCGTGTAGGTGATTGTCCCATCCGGGTCGCCTCGGATCGTCCCATGCCAGGCGAAATCGATCTCGTCCTCCCGATGGGTGGCATCGAACTCGATGTGGAAGCGATCCTCCCCGATATCCAGCCGCATGTTCGCGTACACCGGGGGGATCGTGCCCCAGTTGCGGTCCCGAATGGCGGCATAGACGCGGCGCAGCACCTCGCGATCGCCAAGGCGAATATAGCGCAGGTCCCCGCCTTCCAGCACAAGTGAGAGCGTCCCGGCGCGGAGTAGGCGTGGCTGAATCGGCGGCTGGCCACTGCCGTCGTACATGCTGTTTCTGGTGAATGGTTGCGGCATCTTCATGCTCCTCATGTGGGGACGGGCCTCCGGCTGAAATAGGTGTCGCCCCTAGCTCGTGATCCTCCCACCCGGCCTCAGCCGTCGTCCCCTCCCATCCAATCACCGCCGGAGGCCCCGCACCGCGGCGGAGACCGCGCTACCCAAGTACGACCGGCAATTCGGAGAGTCCGCGCCGGTCGCCTCGGGTCTTCCAGGCGGCCGGACGGTCTGGGATGAGCCTGAACTCAGGCATCCGTTCGGCGAATGCTTGCAGGGTAATGGCCATTTCGAGCCGGGCGACCGGGGAGCCCAGACACAGATGCAGCCCGGCGCCGAAGGCCAGATGACGGTTTAGCGGGCGATCAAAGATACAGCGGTCGGGGTCGGAGAATGCCGTGGGATCGTGGTTGGCCGATCCGAAGGAGAGGGCAACCACGTCTCCTTCTCCGATCGTCCGCCCCCGGAGTTCCACCGCTCGCGTGGCATTGCGGCCGAAGATCTGGATCGGGGTGACATAGCGCAGGAATTCCTCAACCGCCGGAGGAATCAGATCGAGGTCCGAGAAGAGACGCGCGCGATCGGCGGGATGCTCGGCGAGATAGTGCAGGCTGGCGCTGATCGCGTCGGCGGTGGTCTCGAACCCGGCGCCGAACTGCACCGTACAGAATGAATGGACCTCCTTATCGGTGAGGCGGTGGCCCTCGACCTCGGAGGCCATCAAGAGGCTGATGAAGTCACCACTGGGATGGTGGCGCCGCGCCACGATCAACTCGTCGATGTAGACCCCGAACTCCTGACTGGCTCGGGCGCCGTCGGCCCGATCGCGGACGTCGAACATGCGGCGGATCCAGGCCACCCACCGGTCCGCGTCGGCTTCCGGCAGACCGGTGAAGGCGGCCAGGGTCCGCACGGAGAGCGGGACGGCGTAGTCGGCCACCAGGTCGCCTTCACCCCGCTCAAGCAATCGGTCGATCAGCTCGGCGGCAATAGCCGTGACCGTAGGGTGAAGCTCGTCGATGCGCTCTGGGGAGAAGACGGGATTGACCAGCGCCCGGTACCGGGAGTGCAGCGGCGGATCCAGTTCGATTGGCAGTTGCGGCTCGGTGCGTTGGGTGATAATCGGGATGGCGGTCACCCCGACCACGCTTGAGGTATAGGTCCGCCAATCGGTCGCCGCTCGCCGTACATCCTCGTAGCGCGTGAGGAGCCAGTACCCGCCGTGGCGGGTACTATGCTGAACCGGGCACTCCTCCCGCAACTGGCGGTACGCAGGGTAGGGATCGAGGGCGAACGCCGGCGCGTGGATGTCGAAGTCGTCAGTCATCTCCGGGACGATCGGGTCGGATTGCTCATGCATGGTTGCCTCCTGCCGCATACTGGTTCGGCGAGCGGCGCCGTCATCTCCCTACCAACCGGCCGTGACTGGGTTGGTGAGGCGGCCGATCGCGTCAACCTCGACCGTCACGCTATCACCTGGGCGCAGGTAGAGTGGCGGCTTGCGGAAGGTACCGACCCCGGCGGGCGTGCCCGTGGTGATGATATCGCCTGGATAGAAGGTGATATGCTGGGCGTAGAAGGCGATCAGGGTCGCCACGTCGAACAGCATGTCGGAGGTCGGGCTGGACTGGCGACGTTCGCCATTGACGTAGCTCGCTACCCGCAATGCTTGTGGGTCGGGAATCTCGTCCGTGAGCACGATCTCCGGCCCCAGGGGACAGAATGTATCAAAGCCTTTCCCGGTCGTCATCTGGTTATCGCGGAATTGCACGTCGCGGGCGCTGACATCGTTGACCACCGTATAGCCGAAGACGTGATTCAGCGCCTCTTCTCGCGCTACCCCACGGGTGGTCTTCCCGATCACGATCGCGAGCTCAACCTCGTAGTCCACCTGCATCGCCTCGGTGGGCAGGACGATCGGCTCGTCGGGGCCGATGACCGAGGAGGGAAGCTTGGCGAAGCAGTGCGGGTAGGACGGGAGGACGGCGCCGGGGTTCTCGTCCTTGTGGCTGCGGTAATTCAGCCCGGAGAAGAGCAGCTTCCCCGGCGAAGGAATCGGGGCCAGGAGCCGGCATTCCGCCGCCGGCAGCGCGTCGCCCGCGCCTGCTCGCTGGATGGTTCTGGCGCGGATCAGGTCCAGCATGTCGGTATGGAGGGTCGGCACGATGCGGGCGCCCTCCCGCACCCCCACGCCCATGCGGCCATCGTGTTCGTAGCGGACGATTCTCATACTGCTTCCTTTTGTCGAGCGATTCCCGGTTCAACATGGTGGGTCGCGCCGTCGATCACCAGCACCTCCCCTGGCTCCGGCGCCACGACGGCGCGCGTGCCGGTGCTATCGTACTCACGCGTCAGGGCCATGAACTCATGCACATCCTGTGTATCGGCCTCCAGATAGTGACAGGCCACGGCCAACCGCACCCCAAGGTACTCGGCAGCCAGGGCGGCCTCGCGCGGCGACATTTCTCCGGTCACGATCCGGCCGGGCCCCGGCACGGCATCGGCCAGGGCGCGCGGCTGGCTGCAGCCAAGCAAGCCAACGGTTGGTTGGTAGAGCTCTCCGATTAAGCGCAGATCGCTGAAGATCGCGGTGTCGCCATAGTGGTAAATACGCACACCAGGCTCGGTCTCGACGATAAAGCCCATGGGGACGCCACTCAGATACTGACCGCTGGCGAGCTGGGCCTGTGACCAGTGGTGGCACTCCACCGGGCGCACCATGACTCCGCCGACCTCCACCACGATGCCCCACACGGTGGCGCGGACCTGCTCCGATGGGATACCTTGCTCCAATAGGAGGGCACGTACATCGCCGCCGCAGACCACGGGCGCTCCCGTCCGCCGGGCAATCGCCGCCGTATCACCCAGGTGGTCAAGGGCGGCGTGCGAGACCAGGATCACATCCGGCGTGGCCACCTCATAGTGGGCGAGGGGGGCCGCTGGATTGTCCGTCAGGCAAGGATCGATCAAGATGCGCCGTTCGGGCCCCTCGATGTCGTAGGCGGCTATCCCCAGGAAGGTCAGTCTTGGGGCCATTATTCTTGCCGCCAACCGCGCTCAAGACCACCGATCAGTGCTACCATGGCCCGGTTGAGCGGGACATCGATCCCGGCCTGCTCGCCGGCCCGAACCACCGCGCCGTTGATCACCTCGACCTCCGTCTTGCGGCGTGCCTCGACATCTTGCAGCATGGACGCCTTCCCCTTTCCCGCGCCGGCCAACACCGTATGGATACGTTCGATGCGCTCCTGCCGTTCGATCTCGTAGCCCTGGGCCCGCGCCACCGCGACCGCTTCGGCGGCCAGCGCGTCGACCAGCTCAAGCAGGGGACCGGGTTGGCCAAGATTGCCCGCGCATAGGCGGGTTAGCGCCGCGGTCGGCAGGGTGGCCGCGTTCAGAATGAGCTTCTTCCACACTTCGGTCTTCACCTGGGGCGTGACCGTGGTCTCGATCCCGGCGGCGGAGAGTAGGGCTCCGACGCGCTCGGCTCGGTCGAGAGGGGCGCCATCAGCATAGGGACCAACCACGGTCGGCCCCTTGCCGGTATGGGCTACCTGTCCCGGTCCCAGCACGGTGGCGCTGTGGTAGGTGACGCCGATCACGATCTGGGCCGGCGCGAAGGCGCTGGCCAGGATGTCGGCGTTCCCCCAGCCATTCTGCTGGCTGACCACGATCGTGTCGGGGCCCACCAGGGGCCGCGCCAGCTCGGCGGCAGCCTGTGTATGCTGAGCTTTGATAAAGAAGAACACGAGATCGACCGGGCCGCCCGCGGCCGGCTCGCTCGTGGCCTCCACGCGCGCGACCTCCACGCCCTCGCCCGTTTGCACCGTGAGGCCGCCCGCCCGGACGGCCGAGACGATCTCCTGGGAGACATCGACAATGGTCACTGATTGGTTCGCCGCGCGGAGGCGCGCCGCCCAGAGCCCACCCATCGCGCCGGCGCCGACGACAGCAATCCTCATGCGATTTCTCCCATCAGTATCATCACCTTTTCTGCTTCGGTCGGATGCTCAAGCGCGAATTGGATCGCTCGGGGTGTCTGTTCCAGGGGGAATCGATGGGTAATCAGCAGTTCGGCCCGCGCGCGATTGCGCCGCACCAACTCCACCGCGTCGGCAAAGATCCCGGCGTTGTTCCGCGAGCCGAGAATCGTCAGTTCCTTCCGGGTGAACTCGAGCACTGGGAGCGCCACCTCCTGGTCCGACAACCCCAGAATGACAATGCGGCCCGCGCTGGCCACGACATCGACGGCGGTGCGGATGACCGCCGGCACGCCCGTTGCCTCGAAGACGACGCCGGGGCCATCGCCGTTGGTCCACTCCGCGATCACCGCCGGCGGGTCCTCGGTCCCCGCGTCCACCACCGCCTCGGCTCCCAGCCGCCGCGCCAGCTCAAGCCGTGAGGCAAGGCGATCGACCACGAGAACCCGCGCCCCCCGTTCGACCGAAGCAAGGAGGACGGCCTGGCCGATCGGTCCCGCCCCGAATATCACGACCATATCCTCCGCCGTTACGGCGCCCCGATTGACCCCCTGTAAGCCGATCGAAATCGGCTCGACCAGGGCCGCCAACTGGGAATCGAGGTCGCCCACGGGGTAGAGCGTGGATGTACGCACCGCGATGTGGTCGACCAGCGCGCCGGGGACATGAGCGCCCAGCACGGCCAGCCGCGTGCAGCAATTGGCGCGGCCACGCCGGCACGGATAACACTCACCGCAGGGTTGCAGCGGCTCGACCGCGACCCGGTCGCCCACCTGCACCGGTCCGCCGTAGGAACCGCCAAAGCTCTCGACGATCCCGGAGAACTCGTGTCCTTGCACCTGCGGATAGCGGGCATAGGGATGTTTTCCCAGGTAAAAGAGCACGTCGGAGCCGCAGAGGCCCACCGCCTCCACGCGGACGAGGGCCTCGCCCGGCCTCGCGGTCGGGCGTGGTTGCTCCTTTACTTCCATGTGCCGCGGCGCCATGGTCACAACTGCTCTCATGTCTCTCCCCTCGGAACGGCCGCGGCCGATTCGTTTCCTATCGCGCCATGCTTCCCCTGGCGCCTTGCCGACCCACCGGTTAGCGGATCGTCACCCCACCATCGACCACGAACGTGGCGCCCGTGGCAAAACGCGACTCGTCGGAGGCGAGGAAAACCGCGATGCCGGTCAGGTCTTGCGGGGTCCCCAGCCGCCCCAGCGGCGTCCCCGCCTCCAGGCTGCTCCTGGTCTCCGGATCGGCCAACAATGTCTCGATCAGCGGCGTCTGGGTCGTTCCCGGCACTATACTATTGACCCGTATCCCGTCGCGCGCGTAGTCGATCGCCAGCACCCGCGTGAGCGCGAATATGCCGCCCTTGGACGACGAGTACGCGGTATAGCCGGCACCGCAGCCCGTCAGGCCGGTCGGGGAGGCGCAATTGATCACGGAGCCCTGGGCGCCCTCGAGCATCAGCGCGATCCCGTACTTGCAGCACAGGAACATGCCGGTGAGATTTACCGTGAGGGTCCGGTTCCACACCTCCAGCGGCAACTCATGGGCGCGGCTGTCCTGTCCATGCAGCTGGATCCCGGCGCAGTTATAGAGCACGTCGAGCCGCCCGTGCCGCCGCCGCACCGCCTCGAAGGCACTCCGCACGCCCGCCTCGTCGCCGACCTCGGTTGGCAGAACGAAGGCGGCTGGTCCAAGCGCCTGGGCCAGGCCGCCGATGGCGTCCGCGTCGCGGTCCAGGAGGCCAACCATCGCTCCCTCGGCCACGAACGCCTCGGCCGCCGCCCGGCCAATTCCGCTTCCGGCGCCGGTGACCACGGTCACCAGATCCACGAGTCGATTCACTCACGAACTCCTTCCGCCAGGCTCTCGGCGGCGAACGCCGGGGTGGGTCGGGTCTCGGTGAGTTCCGTGAGGAGCCCGTTCGGACGATGCAACAGGAAAGCGCAGCGACGCTTCCGGCCGCCCATGAAGATGCGTGCCTGGGTTTCACCAGTCAGCCGCTGAAGCACGTCCGGAATGGCATCCACCGCGAAGCAAACATGGTGCAGCCCTTCCCCGTGCTTGGCCAGGAACGTGGCGACCGGTCCCTCTCGGGTAGGTTCAACCAATTGCAGCATGGTGTTCCCCGCGTCGAGATAGGCAAGGCGCACGCCGATCTCGGGCAGCACCTCGTCGTGGACGAGGACGAGACGCAGCTCGTCACGGTAGTACGGGAGCGAGGCGTCAATTGCGTGGACGGCAATCGCGACGTGGTCGATGCGTTCGATCATGGCTTTTCTACCTGGCTGCCTTTCGCGGGGTGAGTGGGCGGAGTTTACGGGGCCTCCGACCGGGGTCGGATGGCAGGATACGGGCCGGCTGCGGCCGGTTGGGCCCGCGACGAGACAGTCACCGGTCCATTGGCTACGGTAGCAGCCGACCCGCTACACCCGACCGCAGTCCTCCATGGCGCCTGCGGGTGCCACCCATGCCAATGAAATACCCGGTATTTCATACGAGTCGTTCGTCCTTGCCATCCGACCGCGGTCGGAGGCCCCACCGCCAAACTAATGCGACATGTGAGCCAGGAACTGGTCAATGTCGCTCTTGTTGACCACCAGCAAGCCGGTGTCGATGTTCTGTGGGATCGGCGAGGTGTATTGTTTGCCGAGCCCATCGATCACCATGCCGCTGTGATTGTAGTCGTAGAGCATCTTGAAGGCGTAGTAGGTGAACAACTCGCGCTTCTGGACGATCACGGCCTGCACCACGCCGGTCTTTACATTGTTGAAGAAAGCCGGTGTCTGCTCCATGGTGGTCACCTTGACCTTCCCAAGCTTCCCTCCCTCGGTCAGGGCGCGCACGATACCCGTGCCGCTCTCGGCGTCGAAGCCGGCGATCCCGGCCAGGTTGGGATGGGCGGCCAGCAGGGCCGCCGTCCGGGAAGCCGCCTGCGTGGCATCGCCGCCATCGTCCTGGCTGGCCACAATCTTGATCCCCGTCCCGGCAATCGTGGCGGTGAAACCAGCCACTGCCTGCTTCATGTTGTCGGCGTTAATGATCGAGAGCAGCGCGACCTCACCCTTGCCGCCGAGCGCCTGGATCATCTGCTGGGCCTGCGTGACCCCGATCTGATACCAATTGGTGCCGATGAAGGTGAGGCGCTTGGAGGCCGGCAAATCGGCGTCGTCAGTTACCGTCGGGACCCCCTCGGCAATACATTGATTGACCGCGGCGGTCTCGGACGGATCCCAACCGACGACAGATACGCCGGCCGGATGCAGGGCGCAGACCTGGTTAATGGTGGAGATGAAACCTGGTAGGTCAATGTTGGTCGGCCCCGCGATGCGGATCGAAATGCCGAGCTGCTTGGCCACGATCTTGAGTGCCACCTGATCATGCGCGACGAACAGCGGCAGGGTCGAGTCCTGCGAGATCCAGTAGTAGGTGTTGCTCGAAGAGCGCGCCGTGGCGTGGCTGGCGCTGCTTGCCCGATGCGCGGAGGTGCGGGTGGCTACGCCTACCATCGGATAGGCCAGCGCCGTGATCGCGAGACTGGTGTAGATAATTCGGAGCTTTCTCACCATGGTGTCCTTCCTGTGTCGCGGGTTATTTCCGGCTCACATGCTTCCAGCGGTCGAGTGAAACGGCCAGGAGAAGCACGCTGCCAATCACAATGTTTTGCCAGAAGACATCGACGTTTAGGATGATCAAGGCATTCTGAACCAACGCGATAAACAAAACCCCAAGGAACGCGCCAGGTACGGTCCCCTCACCTCCTTTCAAGCTGGCGCCGCCCAGTACGGCCGCGGTGATCACTTGCAGTTCCACGCCGATCCCGGCGCTGACGACGGCGGCATCCAGGCGGGCCGCGTTGAGCACGCCGGCGACTCCGGCCAGGAAACCCATCAGGACGAAGGCGATGAGAATGAGCCGATCGGTCTTCATTCCCGAGAGGCGGGCCGCCCGCTCGTTCCCGCCGACGTAGTAGTACTGGCGGAAGAAGCGGGTTTGCCCTACCGCCCACGAGCCTGCCACCACGATCACCAGCATGACCCAGAAGGGAGTCTGCAAGCCGAACCACACGGTCTGCCCGACCGTCGCGAAGCTGTTACTGATCTGATCGATGCCGGTGCCCGAGATCAGCTGGGTAATGCCGCGGAAGATCCCTTGCGTGGCAAGGGTGGCGATCAGGGGATTTATCCTGACCTTGGTCACGATGAGGCCATTGACCAGCCCGGCAATACAGCCGGCCACCAGGGCAAGCGCGATGCCGATCGGGGTTGGGAACCCGTCAATGGCAATCAGCTGGCCCGCCACCACCCCACACAGGGCCAGGGTACTGCCAATCGAAAGGTCGAATGCCCCGCCGATCATCAGGATGGCGGTCCCCACGACCAAGATCCCGTACTGCGCCGCGTTCAGCAGTACGGCGGAGAAATTGGAGAAGGTGGGAAACGACTGCGGATACTCGATCGTCATATAAGCGGAGAGGAGGAGAATCAATACGACCAGCAGGAGCGGACGCGAGCGCACCAGGCGCATGGCAATCCCGGACGCCATGCCGCGCCCGCCGGCCATGGCGCCGCGGCGACTGGGCGGTGAGGATTGTACTGGTACGGCGTCCCGCGCCTCGGGAGGAGCCACGTTCGGACTGCTCATGCCACGCTGCCTTCCCGTTGCGCCGCGCTCGGAGAGGCCAGTTTCAAGACCGCCATCTCGCTCGCCTCGGATGCATCAAGCTCACCGACCGTCCGTCCCTCGCACAGCACCACGATGCGCTGGGCCAAGGCCAATACCTCCGGGAGATCGGACGACACGACCAGCAGCGCGGTGCCGCGCGCGGCGAGGCCGCGCAGCACTTCATAGATGTCGGCTCGGGCGCCGACATCGACCCCCTTGGTTGGCTCATCCACGATCAGCAGGCGGGGGCGTTGCGCGAACCACTTGGCCAGGAGCACTTTTTGCTGGTTTCCCCCGCTCAGATAGACCACCTGTTGATCGACACCAGCGGCGACGATGTGCAGATCGCGGACGTAGGACGCGGCCAACTGCTCAGCGCGCCGCCGTGAAACGATACCGGTGTGGGACACCTGGTCGAGGTTAGTGGACGCGATGTTCGCGGCAATACTCATGTCCAGAAAGAGGCCCGCCTCCTTCCGGTCCTCGGGGACCATCCCGATGCCGGCATGCCGCGCGTCGGCGGGATGGTTAATCCGCGGCGTCCGATTGCCGACCGAGATGCTCCCGGCTGTATAGGGGCGGATCCCGAATATCGCCTCGCACAACTCGGTCCGTCCGGCCCCTACCAGTCCGGCCAGGCAGACGATCTCCCCCGCGCGCACGACCAGCGAGGCGTCACGCACGGCGGGTGGGGCGGCCAGGCCGTTGACCCGCAAGACAATCGGAGCATCCGCCGTCACGCGGTGCCTATCCGGGGTGAAATAGAGGTCGCGGCCCACCATCAGGCGCATCAGCTCGGCCTCCGTCACCGACTCGACCTCACTGACTCCGGTCACCCGGCCATCCTTGAGTACGGTCACCCGTTGGGCGATCTGGAACACCTCGGCCAGGCGATGCGAGATATAGACCACGGCGACTCCGCGCGCCGTGAGGCGCCGAATCACCTCGAACAGGTGCTTGGTTTCGGGGATGGTGAGGGCGGCGGTCGGCTCGTCGAGGATCAGCAAGCGGAGATCATACGAGAGCCCCTTGGCGATCTCCACCATCTGCTGCTGCGCGGGCGAGAGGTCGCCGACCAGGCGCCGCGGATCCAGATCGACCTGTAAATCCCGCAGAATATCGCGGGTCTGCCGATACATCCGGGTCCAGTCAATGCCGCCGAGGCGGGTGGTGGGCTGGCGGGCCGCGAACACGTTCTCGGCCACGCTGAGGCCGGCGACCAGGCTGCGTTCCTGATGGACCATACCGATCCCGCGCTTGCCGGCTCCATGCTCGTCAATCCCTTTGAGTGATACACCATCAAGAAAGAGGCTTCCCGCGTCAGGTGCCTCCACTCCGGCAATCAGGCGCATCAAAGTCGACTTCCCGGCGCCATTCTCGCCCACCAGGGCATGGACCTCCCCGGGCCAGACCATGAGTGACACATTATCAAGCGCCTGCACACCGGGAAAGCCTTTGCTCACCGCCTCAATGGAGAGGCGCGGCGGCCCGGCGGGTTCCGTCGATCCTCCGGGACTGTCCGCGGGCGCCGGGATCGGGTAGACCATCGCCATTCCTTTCGGTTCGCGGCGCGAAACGCCACCGCCGACACGCGCAAGATGTACAAGCTAATCGATCAGGTGGTCATACCAATTGGTGCCATGGTAGTCTCCTCCGTAACGTCTGTCAACCCCTTATGCAATTCTTCCGGCTGCGCGCGACGGATCTCTCCTCTCTTGAGAGGCTTGACGAGCGCCCGCGAAAGTCGTATGGTGATGATCAGGTATTCAGTCTAACCAATATCCTTCTGGGAATGAAAAATGAGTCTCGGCGAGCCCCTGACCCGCGAACCCGGATTGGCCGATCGCGTCGCCCAACATATGACGGATCGCGTCCTGGATGGAACGCTCGCGCGCG
>JANWHO010000091.1 GCA_025450375.1 Chloroflexota bacterium | reverse complement strand
GGGTCCGCATAGGAAGAGCGCCAGGGCTAGGCCCAGCCCACCCGAAAGCCCCATGAACCACTGCTGGATCTTGCCCTGAACCGTGTCCCGATTTCCCCGCCCACGCATACCCGCCAAAGCCTCCCACCTTTCCGGCCCGCGAACCCTCGCGTGCCAGACCCATGGTGCGGTGGGTGGCGCGTCCAGTCAAGGCGGCTATGCCCACGTTCGCCGATACGTTCAGGAGTAGAGACCCAGGTGGTCGTCCCTGGGGGTCTCGCCCCTGCCGCTAGATCGTGGATAGTTTGGGCCGTAAGCAGTCTGTCATTGGCCCATCATCCAGCCGTCATATTCGTGCGATACAGTAGGAAAAAGACTTCCGCGTTCCCAAGCCACACCCGAGGGTGGACCACGATGGCCAAGAAGATGAAACCTGAATTGCTGGCGCTCAGCACCGGCATCATATTGAGTATCTACGGGGCTGGCTACCTCCACACACAGGCCGCTGCTTCCGCCGAGGCCCCGACCCAGCATATCTCCGCCCCCGCATCCGTAGCTACCAGTGCTCCGGGATCAGGCGCGAGCGGGGCAACCCAGGCAAGCGCGCTCCGCGACGGTACCTATAACGGCAGCGGAAGCAACTACCTGGGCGATGTCTCGGTGGCCGTGACGATTGCCGGCGGCAAGATCAGCCAGGTACAAATCACGGCCTGCAACATGCATTATCCCGAGTACTGGATCGACGGCATGCCGGCCGAGGTGGTGGCCGCGCAGTCGGCCAATATCAACTTCGTCAGCGGCGCCACCGCAAGCTCGCAAGCCTTCACGGACGCGGTCACCCAGGCCCTCTCGCAGGCGGCCTAGACGTATGGCCGCCACGCTCTCCGCTCTCTCGCCAGGCGCGTCCACCAGCCGGACATCCGCGTCCGGCCCGGACGCCGTTTTCACCACGGCGGCGGCGGTCATGGACACCGTGGTGTCTCTCGCCGTCGTGGGGGCGGGCGGCGATCCCGAGCTACCGGCGCGAGTGGAGCGGGCATTCGGCTGGTTCACCCAGGCCGAACGCACCTGCTCGCGGTTCGACCGGGACAGCGAGCTGATGGAACTGTGCCGCACGGTGGGCCCGGCGGTCCCAGTCGGCGATCTCCTCTTTGGCGCCCTCCGCATGGCCCTGGAAGTGGCGCGACTCTCGAAGGGCGCCTTTGATCCCACGGTGGGCCTGGCATTGGAGCGCGCGGGGTTCAACCGGAACTACCGCACGGGCGAACCACTGCATACGGAGATCGGCGCCACGTGCCAGCCCAACTACCGCGACGTGCGTCTGGACGCCGCCAGACAAACCATTACCCTGCTCCGGCCGCTGCTATTGGATCTTGGCGCGGTGGCTAAGGGATTGGCGATCGACCTCGCGGCCCAGGAACTGGCATGCTATCCCGGTTTCGCAATCGATGCGGGCGGTGATCTCTTCGTAGGCGGCCACAATGGCCAGGGGACTACCTGGCGCATCGGGATCAAGCACCCCTTCCGCCCCACTACCCTGATCGATACGGTCGAGGTTCGGGATCTGGCGGTCTGCACGTCGGCGGCTTACGAGCGCCGGGTGGAGGCGGGGCCAATCACCCATCACCTCCTCGATCCGCGGGGTGGCGAGTCGGCCATGGGGGTAGCGAGCGTGACCGTGATCGCCCGCACGGCCATGCTGGCCGACGCTCTGTCCACGGCCGCTTTCGTGCTTGGCCCGGAGCGCGGGATCGCGCTCCTGGAGGCGACCAACGTCGACGGCCTGATCATCACTCCCACATTGGCACAAAAGGCAACCAAACACTATGCACGACATCAAACACTCGCCCGCGAGTCCTAGGCCCCGGCCGGCAGGCAGGCCCGGCCCGCGCCCTAACGCCATTCCCGGCTCCGGACGGCCTCGTCCCGGCGCGCCCTATCGCCAACTTCGGTCCGTCCCGAAAGGCACGGGTACGCCGCCTCCGCGGCAAGCGGCTGACGACGAGCGGCGGCGTACCTCGTGGGACCGCCTACAAAAGTTCGCGCGCACGCCCAAGGGCTACCTGCTCGGGGCGCTGTTGGCGCTGCTGGCCATTACCGTGCCCCATCAGGGTATGGACGCCCTCCGGGTGACCGGAGCGGCCGTGCTGGCCGCGGTGGTTCTGGACCTGATCCTGCATCTGGTGCTGCGGGAAAAGCTCCTGATTCCCACCAGCGCCCTACTCACCGGCTTGATCATCGGCATGGTGCTGGCCCCCCAGGAGCCAACCTGGACCGTGATCATGACCGCCGGCATCGCGATCGGGGCCAAGCACCTGTTGCGAACCACCAGGGCGCATATATTCAACCCGGCCGCCATCGCCCTGGCCCTGGCGCCACCGCTGTTCGGCAGCGGCGAAAGCTGGTGGGGCGCCACGGCCGGTCTGCCCGCCGTGATGATCCTCCCCTTGTTGGTGGTGGGCTATCTGGTGGCGGAGCGGGCGAACAAGCTGCCCCAGGTGCTGACCTTCCTGGGCATCTACTTCGCCTTTCTCACCGGCATGGCCTATCTCACCCACACGGATGCGATCCAGATCGCCGCCATGTACCGCGATCCGTTCCTCAACTCCGCGTTGTTCCTCGCCTTCTTCATGCTGACCGATCCACCCACCTCCCCGGCCAAGCTCTGGGACCAGATAGTATTTGGAGCCGGCGTAGCCGTGCTGGCGGTGCTGATTGAGCTGAATCACGATACTGTAACCTACCTCTTGCTGGCCCTCCTGGCGGGGAATGCCTGCTGGGCCTGGCGCCGGGTCAGGGTTACGAGGCAGGCGGTAGGGAAGCGGGCCGATGTGGCTCGGGCATCGCGGTAAGTACGCGGGCTACTCGGTCGCCTTGGGGTGACCGACATGCAGGTCGCGAAGTACGACCAGGCCACGATCATCGTCCACCCAGAACCAAATACGAGCTGACTTTGTCACTTCGTATTGAAATAGCCCAGTGCCTTTGAAGCGGCCACGGGTGAGCGGGGTGAGCCGCCCAGAGTCTTTCGGTCTATCCTTGGGGTTTCGGGCCAGATGATCGTAACAGGCCCGAGCATTGGAGGGATAGAGCGCGCACAGCTGCTCCCACTTTGATGCCGTAGTTCTATCCGACGCATGAATCTTGTAAGAGAAAGGCCCAGGAGGATCGCGGGGACCAACTGGGCGCTTCACATACGGCGGCAACCGGCGGTTGATTTCTGACTTGTCATCCGCGGCCATCACAAGCGTTATGGCCGCCGCAACGGTATTTCCAGGTCAACGTCCCGCTCGGCCAGTAGGTTAGTAGTGAGGTCGGTGTCTCTGATTATCTCAGCAGTCTGCCGCCAAGCCTGTAACGCTTCGTCATACTCTTCCCATTCATCGGTCAGCATGGCGCCCAGGAGAGCCGCGCCAAGTTCACGAGTCATCTCTACCAGTTCCTCGGCGCTCAAAGGCTCTGCCCAGGCTAAACTAGGAGGCAGACTTACATGCTTTGATAGGGGAAAGAGAGGGTGAAGCATCGTAAGCTCATGCCTCACTCGATCCTGTGACGGCTGCCTAGCGGCCAAGGCTTCTCCTCTCCCAGCGCCAATGCTTGCCGCAAGCTCAGCCACCCGTGCTACATCCATCGCGGTGTCCAGACTGACAATGCTCGATATGCAACTTTATCCTACTGGATTCTCCCTTTCGCTCATAGTCCTGAATTGGTCTCGGCGCCAAACGCGCGACTGAAATGACCCAGCCGTCGAGCCTGGACATCTTCTTGATCACCTAGCGAGACGAATCGCCTAGTAATCGGGCGATCTCGTCCGCGGCGCCGGCCAGCGGAACGTGCCGCGCCTCGTCCGCGGTTCGCGCCTTTACCTCCAGGGTGGCATCCCGCAGGGTCCGGCGGCTGACCGTGGCGCGCAGGGGAATGCCCAACAGATCGGCGTCGTTGAACTTTACCCCCGCACGCTCATCGCGGTCATCATACAGAACCTCGATCCGCAGCTCCTTCAGATCCGCGTATACTCGTTCGGCCGCCGCGCGCACCACGTCATCGGTGAGATCGAGCCCCACCAGGTACACGGCAAACGGCGCCAGAGCGGCTGGCCAGATGAGGCCGCGCTCGTCGTGATGGGCTTCGGCAACGCAGGCAATAAGCCGCCCGACGCCTATCCCATAGGAGGCCATGACCAGCTCGCGCGTCTGGCCCTCCGCGTCAAGATAGCGGGCTCCAAGCGCCGTGCTGTATCGGGTTCCCAGCTTGAAGGTATGGCCGACCTCCACCGCCCGTGCCAGGCGCAGCCCCATGCCGCAGCGCGGGCACGGGGCGCCCTCATAGACGGAAGCGATATCGGCCACGATGTCCGCACTGTAGTCCCGACCCAGGTTGGTGTTGAGCAGATGGAAACCAGTTCGATTGGCCCCCGCGACCAGATTGGGCGAGCGTGCCACCAGATCATCGACCACGATAACGGCTCCGGTGACGCCGATTGGCGAGGCGTACCCAGGCACGATCCCGGTGCCGGCAAGCTCCTCGGCGCGAGCCGGGCGTAGGCTGGGGGCGCCAACCACGTTGGCCAATTTGGTCTCATTGATCTCCATATCGCCACGGACCACGGCAAAAATAAGGCGGTCACCGGCCATGAAAAATACCGCCTTGGCGGTACGGGCGGGCGGAACATCCAGCAAAGCCGCCAGTGCGGCGATGGATTCCGCCTCGGGCGTCGCCACTTCCTGGACCGGCTTCATCGCTTCCGAACTCGGAGCCGGCTTGGCGAAGGTTGCCGCTTCACGATTCGCCGCGTAGCCGCAGGCATCGCACCGGGCCAGCACATCCTCGCCGATCTCGGAGAGAAACATGAACTCGTAGGTCGAACTTCCGCCCATCATGCCCGGATCGGCTTCCACGGGAATGGCCTCGATCCCGCAACGACTGAAGATTCGCAGATAGGCATCATAGACACGCGGATAAAAACGATCGAGATCCTCGACTGTGGCATGGGCGGAATAGGCATCCTTCATGGTGAACTCACGCACCCGAATCAGCCCACCGCGAGCGCGCGGCTCGTCGCGAATCTTGGTCTGAATCTGATAGAGCATGCGGGGAAGCTGGCGGTAGGATTGCACGCCCCTAGGCAGCAAGTCGGTAAGCGCCTCCTCGTGCGTCATGGCCAGCACCATGTCCTTCCCGGATCGATCCTGGAATCGCACCAGTTCCGGTCCAACCGTGTACCAGCGGCCAGATCGCTGCCATAACTCGGCCGGCTGCATCAAGGGGAGGGAAACTTCCTGCCCGCCCACGCCATCCATTTCCTCACGCAGAATTCGCTCAACGCGCTGTTTCACTCGCTGACCAAGCGGTAGGAACGAGTAGATGCCCGCGGCGAGCGGCTGAATAAACCCGCCCCGGACGAGGAACTGATGGCTGGCGATCTCGGCGTCCGCCGGGGCCTGGCGGAGCATGTCACCGAAGAGTTCCGAACGTCGCATGAGAGCGCCTCCCTGGATAGGCCGCGATGGCGTCTCCCCGTGGAGAAGCGCGCGGCAACAAAACAAACGACCCTTCATCCGCTGGGACGAAGGGTCGTGTTCGTGGTTCCACCCCGGGTTCGGAGGCCGAAGCCTCCCTCATTGGGCGCCGGATAACGGCGGCCGCCGCGGTCCCTTTCGCCGCTCACTTCGAGCGTTCGGGACCGATGAGGATTGGTGGGATTCAGCGGGCCATGCACCGGGAAAGGCTCTCAGCCGCCGGCCTTTCCTCTCTGATTGATGAACGGTCCCGCGTACTTGTCCAATCCCTGGCTCTCAAGGAGCCTCTCCACAGTATAGAGGATAGGCGCTGGAAATCGCGGTAATTCGGCCCAGGGACTCCAGTCTACATTTTCGCTTGCACGATAAGCGTCACCTGGAACCCGCGCGCGGGAGCCGAGCACGTCGGGCCGGGGCAGACGGTTGTGCCGATAGCGGTCAGCGTGGTATGTCCGGCCACGGTGGCGGTATAGATGCCCTGGGCGCCTCGGATCATCGCCACGTTGATCGCCCGTTTGACGATCCCCGGCGTACTGAAAGCAAGGTTCCACACATAGTCGGGACCGAGCTCCAGAACGAACTTCTGGCCCACCGT
>JANWHO010000090.1 GCA_025450375.1 Chloroflexota bacterium | reverse complement strand
CCAAGCTTCCCAGAGCCTTGCAGGTCTATGCCGACCGCCTGGAGCGATTGGCCCAGAGCGACCGGCTGAAAGAGCAAGGCGCCCTGCTCGACCAGGTCGACGGGTCCACCGCCCGTGAGTTGATGGCACCCACCCAGGAACTGGTGGCCTCGCGTAACGACCTGACCAAGCGCATGATCGAGGCGCAAAGCGAATACCATCTACGCTGAAATCGTCAGTTTGTTCCGCTTCATCGACTGGCTTTTGGCCTTGCCTGCCGACCGGGAGGTGGCGTTGCGACAGGTTATCATGACCTGGGAGGAGGAAAGAAAGATGCCGTATGTCACCAGTATTGAACGGATCGGGCGAGCCGAGGGCCGTGAGGAAGGCCGTAAGGAGGGCCGCGAGGAAGGGCGTGAACTGGTACGGCGAGCCGTCCTACGGCGATTTGGCAGCCTGCCTCCCAGCCTGGAGGAACGCATCGCGGCCGCCAACCGCGAGGAGTTGCTCGCCTTGTTCGACCGGGCGCTTGACGCGGCTACCCTCGACGCGATCTGAGATCCCGGACGGTACGATTGGCGTGTGGCCGTACCTGGGGGTACCCTTCAGTAGCCGACCCTCCCCGCACTGTGTAATCACGGTCGGCATACTTCAAAACTGAAGGAGAACACTGGGATGGCGCAGCCACGCATTGCCCCCTACGGCGAGTGGGAGTCACCGATCAGCGCCGCCATGACCATCGCCGACGCGGTGTCCCTCAACGCGGTGTCCGCTGACGGCCCCGATCTCTATTGGTCCGAGTTGCGGCCTGCTGATGGTGGCCGCGTCGTGGTGGTGCGGCGGACCGAGGCGGGGGATCGGCAAGACGTGACCCCAGCCCCCTTCAATGCCCGCACCCGCGTGCATGAGTACGGCGGCGGCGCGCATCTCGTACACGATGGCGTGGTCTATTTCTCCAATTTCGCCGATCAACGGCTCTACCGCCAGCCGATCGGCGGGACGCCGGAAGTGATCAGCCGGATCGATGGGATGCGTTACGCGGACGCGGCGCCGGACCCCCGGCGCGGGCGGCTGATTCTCATTCGCGAGGATCATACGGCGGCGGACCACGAGGCGGTAAACACCGTGGTCAGCATGACCATGAGCGGCGATGACGAGCGGGTGCTGGTCGGCGGCAACGATTTTTATAGCAACCCGGTTCTCAGTCCTGACGGAACGCGGCTGGTCTGGCTCACCTGGAACCATCCCAACATGCCCTGGGATGGGACGGAGCTATTGCTCGCCGATGTGAACGATGATGGTTCCCTGACCGGATCCCGGCAGGTCGCGGGCGGGGCCGAGGAGTCGATCTTCCAGCCCAGATGGTCGCCCGATGGGGTGCTGTATTTTGTCTCCGACCGCACCGGCTGGTGGAATCTCTATCGCCTGGAGAATGACCAGGCGGTCCCGATCTGCCCGATGGAGGCCGAGTTTGGTCTGCCGCAGTGGGTGTTCGGCATGTCCACCTATGCCTTTGCCGGCCCCCAGCGGATCGTCTGCTCTTATACCAGCCGGGGCAAGGAGTATCTGGCCCTGCTGGATCTTGGTTCGGGCTCGCTCACCCCGCTGGCAACCTCGTATGACGTCTTCGCGGACGTGCAGGCGACCGCGACTCATGCCCTCTGCATCGCCGCGTCGGCCACCGCGCCTTCGGCGATCATCCGTGTCGATCTGGCTTCCGGCGCGGTCGAGGTGGTGCGGGTCTCCCAGGTGATTCCGGTCGACGCGGGGTACCTCTCGGTCCCGGAGGCGGTGGAATTTCCCACCGAGCATGGTCTGACCGCACATGCCATTCTGTACCCTCCCACCAACCGCGATTTCCATGCCCCGGACGGCGCGCGGCCACCGGTGCTGATCCACTCGCACGGCGGCCCCACTGGGGCCACCAACGCCGCGTTCAGTCTTGAAACCCAGTATTGGACCAGCCGCGGTTTCGCTATCCTGGACGTAAACTACGGCGGGAGCACTGGCTACGGGCGGCCCTACCGCCAACGCCTGAATGGGCAGTGGGGCGTGGTGGACGTGGATGACTGCGCGAACGCGCCGCTGTACCTGGCCCGCAAGGGCGTGGTGGATGGTAATCGGATGGTGATTGATGGTGGGAGCGCCGGCGGCTACACCACGCTGTGCGCCCTCACCTTCCGCGATACCTTCAAGGCCGGAGCCAGTTACTTTGGGGTCAGCGACGCCGAGGCGCTGGCCAAGGACACGCACAAGTTTGAGTCGCGCTATCTCGACCGGATGATCGGCCCTTATCCCGAGCAGCGAGATCTCTACTATCAGCGATCCCCCATTCACTTCGCCGACCGCATTTCCTGCCCGCTGATCCTCTTCCAGGGGCTGGAGGACAAGGTCGTGCCGCCCGATCAGGCGGAAAGCATGTTCGAGGCCGTGCGGGCCAAGGGGATACCGGTCGCCTACATCCCCTTCCCTGGTGAGCAGCATGGCTTTCGCCGGGCCGAGAATATTATCCGGTCCCTGGAGGCTGAGTTTTACTTTTATGCCCGGGTGTTCGATTTTACCCCAGCCGACCAGATTGAACCGGTGAAGATCGAGAACCTATAAGCCCCATCGGATATGGAGCACAAGCGGTTCACCCGGCAATGGTTGCCTCCCCGCGGCCCTCCCCGCTACCCTGAACGTTGATGACGATCGGGTGGAGATGGCAATGACGCGACAAGGGGGAACGGGGATGGCAGCCTTCGACGTGGTGGTGATCGGCGGTGGGAATCTCGGGCTCTGGACCGCGCACCAGCTTGCCAAACGCGGGGTACGGAACATCGCGGTTCTGGAGCGCTATTGGCTCGGCTTCGGCGCCACCACCCGGTCGGCGGGGGTCGTGCGCCAGCAGGGGGGCTCGGAGACGGCGGTCAAACTGGGCAAGTGGGCCCGTGATCTCTACCTTGGTCTTGGCGCCGAAATCGGCCTCGACAGTGGCTTTACCGAGACCGGGTACTACGTGCTGGCCGAGACAGCCGCCGAGAAGGCCGCCTTCCTTGAGCTCGTGGAGTTGCGCCGGAGTTGCGGGATTGAGAACGAGTGGGTGGACGCCCAGGAGGGCAAGCGCCGGTTCCCGTATCTGAACTGGGACGGCTACCTTGGCGGCACCTACACCGAGAACGACGGCTACGTGCATCCTCCCATCGTGGCCCGTAACATCACCATGGCTGCTTTAGGCACCGGGGCGGTGACCGCGTTCGAGATGTGCCCGGTCGAGCGCCTGGACGTGACCGGCGGGCACTACTCGCTTTCCACCCCTCAGGGTGTGTTCGAGACGGAAAAGGTGGTGAACGCGGGGGGGCCGCGCGGCGCGAAGCGGGTCGGGGCCATGCTGGATATCGATGTGCCGGTCTCCGCCGCGCGGCATGAGATCGTTACCTTCCCCCAGACATCCGGCGGTTTGCCCCTCCGGTTCCCCATGTTCTTCGCCCTGAGCCAGGGCTACTACTTCCGTCCGGAAGAGCAAGGGGTGTTGCTTGGCCTGAGCAACCCGAACGAGCAGCCCGATCTATCGGAGCGTTTCCAGATCGCCTTCGACTGGGACTTCTACCACACTGTTCGCCCTCACTGGGAGTCCACCCTCCCGGCGATCAAGGGGCAGCCGATTTGCCGATCCTGGGCCGGCTCGATTGACTTCACCCCAGATCATTTGCCGATCATTGACCAACCGCGCCCCGGCTTCTACACCCTGGCCGCCGGTGGTCACGGGATGATGTGGGGTCCGGCCCTCGGCATGAAGATGGCGGAACTGGTGGATACCGGGACGGTCAGCGAGTTGCCCCGTGATGAGATTCGCCTGGGTCGTTTCGCCGAGGGGATCGTGAGCCACGACAAGATCGCGCTGCCGTTTCCCACCTAAATCACCCAAGTTCACCCAGATCACGAATTGCTTCCGCGGCGTGCCCCGCCGCGGCAAGCCGATCGGTGATGTCGCGGGTCAGGTCCGGGACATAGCAGACGATCAGACTGGATTCTCCACCGGCGCTGGGAGTAAGGCGAGTCTCTCCCAGTGCCGCCGGGAGAAGGCATGATTCCCCGCGCGCCAGGATCTCCGATCCGCCGGAGTAGGCAACGGTCAGGGGATCGCCGACATTGCTGAGGGTCAAACAGCGCCGGCCGTCCAGTGGCTCCAGATGCGGCTCACGGATGGCCCAGCGTTCGAGCGCGAAATGGGGGCCGGCGCAGCCGATGGCGTAGCGGTTAGCCCTGATCGCCGGCAAGGCCAGGCCAGCCTGGGGCCGCGGCAAAAAGTCGGTACGCAGCTCGTCCAGGGCGGCATTGATCCGTGCGTCCCACTCGGTCTCGGGGTAGAGATTGCCGTAAAGGTCACCGGGCATCACTGACTGGACCAGATCCGAGGTCTGCTGGATTTCAAAGATCAGGGTGTCCGGTCCAAAGGAATGGATGACCCCGCCGGGCACGTACACGGTGTCGCCCGCCTGAATGGGGTGGCGGAACATCACGGAGTCGTAGTCCTCGGCCTTGAAGGCGGCGAACAGATCGGCCCGCGTGAGCCCCGGCTTGACCCCGGCCAGGATAGTGGCGCCTGGCGCGGCCCAGAGGATGTGCCATGCCTCGGTCTTCCCGTTGGGTGCGTTGTGAAGGCGGCGGGCGGTCTCGTCGTCGGCATGCAAGTGGACGGGTAGCATGTGCGATGCATCAAGGAACTTCGCCAGGAGCGGGAAGTGGGGACCGTGCCAATTCTGGCCCACCAGTTCATCCGGATACTGCTCCACCAGTTGGTGTAAGGTCCGTCCGGCCAGGACGCCGTTCCGTACACTTCCCGTGGTTTCGCGATAATCGCTGATCTCCCAGGTTTCGGCCACCACGCCCGCCGGGAGATCGGGCTTGCGCAACCGTTCCGGAATCAGGCGCTCTCCGAAGGCGTAGGTGCGAATGTGCGCGGTCAGCTTGATCGGATACCAGTCCATCGCGTGTGCCCTCACTTCTCAATGCCGCGCCCCGCGCGACCAAATTATACCGTTCATAGGATACAGGCGGCGTGGGGATGGGAGGGTGAGAGAT
>JANWHO010000089.1 GCA_025450375.1 Chloroflexota bacterium | reverse complement strand
CTGGCGCTCCCAACTCAGATCGAAGGTGGTGATGAGATCCTGGGCCTGGCCGGTGAGCGCGGAGTCGTAGCCCCGCATCATCTGCTCTACCACATGCAGGGCTTGCGGACCGTTGCAAGGCCCGGGCTGTCCCGACCGCACGGCCGAGACGAACTGGCCAAGGATCTCTTCCTCTGGTTCCAGGGGGCGCGGGATAAACTCATAGCAATGGTCAAGCCCGAGGAACTGGATCGGAGCACCGCCTACTACCGGACCGAGTTGGCTCTGAACCACTACCCGTTTCCCGCCCTCACGGAGGAAAATCGTCCCGTGTCGGCCATACAGGATGGTCGCTTTCCGCGTGAAAGCCGGTCCCCAACAGGCACGCACGATCGCCTGTTGGCCGGTCGGATATTCCAGCAGGAGCGAGACGTTATCATCCACCGCGCCGTGCACGCGCCCGCCATCCCCGGTGCGCCGGTTGGGGATCAGCGTATTGGCGAGCGCGGTCAGGCGGACGGCCGGTCCGAGGGTACAGGCGAGGTCACTGAGCGGGTAGACGGCGCAGTCCACCATCGCCCCGCCCTCCGCCTCGGCGCTGTAATACCAGTTGGCGCGCGGCGGCCCGGGAAGGCTGAGGTGCGCCTCGGCCGCCACCACCTTGCCGATTACTTCCTCGCGGAGGAAGCGTTGGGCCAGCAAATGCTCGGGATAGGCGACGAACGGCAGGGGAAAGAAGGTCACGCCCTCGGCTTCGGCCGCCTGGACCAGCGCCACCGCCTCGTCCCAACGCGTGGCCATCGGCTTTTCGACCAGTACGTGCTTCCCGGACCGTACACTGTCCAGCGCCTGGCCGGCATGGAGGGCATGGGGGGTGGCGATCACCACCGCGTCTACCTCGGGGTCGGCAAGCAGTTCGCGATGGTCGTCGTACCACTGCGGGCACCCGTACCGGCGGGCGGTGTATTCGGCACTGGCCAGGTGGGCGGCACAGGTGGCCACGAACCGGACCCCGGCCAGCATGCGCGCCCACTCCAGGAAACGCTCCGAGATCTGGCCGCAACCGATCATCCCCAGGCGGAGCTCGTTCACACGGCCTCGATGGTGCTGGTCAATCCATGCTGCTCCAGCCGTTCGCGATAGAACTCGGCCAGTTCCTTGGGACAGATTATGACCTGCGCCTGCCCATGTAAGTGCGCCTCCAGCATGATCTCCTCCGCCCGCCTCCGTCCAATGGAGGGCACGGTGTGCATGAGGGCGCGGATCACGTGCAACATGTCGTTCACGTCATCATTGTGGAGCAGCACGCGCCACGGGGGTAGGATCTGCTGAAGGGTACGCTGTTCGCGTTCGGTGACGGTGTCGGTGGCCATGTTTTCTAGTGTAGGGGCTGCGCTGGTCCCTGTGTAGGGGCTTTTCCTTTCCCTTTATTCCTCCCATGCGCCCCACTGCTTCGGAAAGGCGAACGTGGTCTTGGTGTCCAGGGTCTTCCGCGAATGCGCCGCCTCGGTGGCCAGCAGCATGACCTCCAGGACGTGGCGGGCGTGTTCGGCGCTCAGCAGCGGCGCTCTGCCGGTGCGCACGCAGGCCACCAGGTGCGAGGCACCGGCGAAAATGTGCTTGCCCCGGTTGGGAATGGCGGACGGGCTGATCGGAGGAACGATCTCCCAGGCCCGCGCGCCACCCTTGCCGCCTCGCCACAGGCGGATGGTCCCGCGCTCGTCATAGATATTGTCGACCACCAGCACACCCTCGCTGCCATAGATCTCGATCATCGGGCCGGGAGTGGTCCAGGTGCAGTAGCTCGCGTCCAGGTGCGCGAAGGCCGGACGCGGACCCTCTCGTCCCGGCAACTCAAACTCCAACAGAGCTTGAATGTTATCCTCGAGCTCCACCGAGATTTCCTTGCCGCGGGCCGGGCCGGCCAGGACCGTCCGGGTGGGGATGCTGATCGCCCCGAAGGCGCTCAGCCGGCGCACTGGGCCGAGCACCTCGGTGAGCGCGTGCAGCATATAGACGCCCAGATCCACCAGTGGTCCGGCGCCCCGCTGATAAAACCAGGTGGGGTCCGACGTGTACTCCATCCAGGCAGCGGGTCCGAACGTGGCAAGCTGCGCCCGCGCGTGCGTGACGTCCCCGATCGCGCCGTCGTGGACCAAGCGCCGCACATCCACCATGAAGGCATTGATCGCGATTGCCGGAGCGCAGACCAGCACCAGGCCGCGGGCGGCCGCCTCGGCGATCACCACGTCCGCTTCGGCGACCGTCCCGGCAATCGGTTTCTCGACCATCACATGCTTGCCGGCTCGCAGCGCGCTCAAAGTGACCGACCCGTGCAGACGCGGCGGCGTGAGATTGAGCACCGCGTCCACGCCCTGGGCGCTCAGGAGTTCTTCCAGGCTGGCCAGCGGGCGTCCGCCATATTGGGTGGCCGCGGCGGCCATGCGGACGCCATCCGGGTCGTGGAGCGCCACCACCTCGGCCTGTTCGGGGATCTCGGCGAAGCCCGGCAGATACCGGCGGAAGGCAATATCCCCGCAACCAATCACTCCAACTCGTACTCGTGCCGCCGTCATCCATGCCTCCTTGAACCAATCATTACATCCCATAGGATACAGTTCGGCGCCACGCCCTGGCGACCGTCGGGCGCGCTCAGTGCTACTCCCTACTCCTGAATCTTGCCCGCCCGATACATGGACAATAGGAGCCAAAGGCCCAGAACGCCGGCCGAGAAGAGGCCGCCGGCGAACACCAGGAGCAGAATCCTCGAGCCATGGGTACTCACCACGGTCTGCAGGAGGAGGGCCAGACCGACAATAAACGAGGCGGCGAGAATGGAAACCGAGAGCCGGTTGACCATCCGGTTCAGATCCCGCATCAGCGGGTCCATCCCCTCGGGGCGGACCGCGACCCCCATCTCTCCCCGCTCCAGCCGGCTCAATAATCGCTGAGCGCGCTGGGGCAATGATCCGGCCAGATCGAGCATGGCGCCCAGATTCAGGGCGGCGGCGCGGGCATCCGGCCGGGGTACGTACAGGCGGCGCAAAGCATTCTCCACGAAAGGGCGGGCCACCGAGACCAGGTGGAACTCGGGGTCCAATCTCAGGCCAATTCCTTCGTGCATGGCCAGGGTTTTGGCCATCAAGGCAAGATCGCCGCGGAGCATCAGATGATGGCGGCGGGCCAGGCGGAACACCTCGCTCAACATGCGGCCCGCGTGAATGTCCCGCAGGCGTGCCCCATGATAGCGGCCCAGCATGCGGCGCATGTCGCTCCGTAGCTGGCTGATCCCCGTGCCGCCCCGCGCCACCCCTACCGCGATCAGCCCTTCGGCCATCCCATCGGCATCCTTCCCGACCCACGCCGCCAGCATGAGGAGCAGATCGCGCCGAGTCTCGTCGTCTAACCGGCCAACCAGGCCAAAGTCAATAATGGCGATGCTTCCATCGGAGCACACGATATAGTTACCGGGGTGCGGATCGGCATGGAACAGCCCATTCTCGAAGATGGCGTGCATGGCCATCCGGGCCAGTTCTCGCGCGACCGCTTGGGGACTGACCGCCTGGCGGGAGAGTCCCTCTGGATCGTTCACCTTGACTCCCTGGAACCGCGCCATGGTAAGGACGCGGGGGGTAGTGAACTCCCAGTGCACCCGTGGCACGACCACTCGACTCTCCCGATCGATACCGGCGGCGAACAGCTCGGCGTTTCTGCCTTCCGTCGTATAGTCGAGTTCGTCGCGCAGCCCATCGGAGAAATGCAGAACCGTCTCCTCCAGATTACGGACCAGGGGCGAATCAATGCGGCCAGCGGCTAGCCGGGCCAGATCGAGGAGGATCTCAAGATCCATCTCGATCTCTTCCACGATGCCGGGCTTTTGCACTTTGACCACGACCTCGGTGCCGTCCGCGAGGGTCGCGGCATGCACCTGTCCGATAGAGGCGGTAGCCAGGGGAATCTCGTCGAAATTGGCGAACAGTTCCTCGGGCGGCGCCTCGAACTCGCTGGCGATCATCGCCCGTACGTCCTCAATAGGGACCGGCGGCAGCCGATCCTGTAGCGCACCCAGGGCCACGATGTAGTCATCGGGCAGCAAATCGGAGCGGGTGCTGAGGATCTGGCCCAATTTGATGAAGGTGGTACCAAGCTCCTGAAGAGCGGTTCGCAGCGATTCGGGACCGCCTTCGATGCGGGCTCGCCCCGGCAGCGGCATGTGGGTCCGGTGTACCAGTAGCCCGAAGCCATGCCGGCTCAGTACGGCCACCACCTGGCGCTGACGGCCGGCGCGAGAGCGGTGGTGGGCATTGAGGGTCGCGGGTACGGTGGACGGTTGGACGGTCATGGGCATTCGCACTCCTCACGTGCAGTGTACCGTCCGGTCCCTGGCCAGGCGCGGTTGGAACTCCAGAAGGCTTGACACGTCAGTCTGTTCAGTACATACTGAACACTATGATTAAGTCTGAAACAAGTGAAACATCGGGATTTCCGTCGGAGGCCGAGTTGCGGTTCGTCGAGGAAGTGGCGCTCAACTTCGAGCGGCAAGGCCTCTTCCGCATGGCCGGACGGGTGCTCGGCTGGCTGCTGATCTGTGACCCGCCCGAGCAGACATTCAATCAGTTGGCCGAGGCGCTCCAGGCGAGCAAGGGCTCGATCAGCAACGTCATGCAATTGTTGGTCCCAGCCGGCATCGTGCAAAAGGTCTCGCGCCCAGGCGTGCGGCGCGACTACTACCGGGTGGCGCCAAACGCATGGGTTGACCTGGCCCGCAACCATACCAGATATTACGCCGCGTTTAAGAATTTAATGGATGAGGGATTGCGCTTGCTTGAGGATAAACCGGCGGCGCGGCGCGAACGGCTGCGGGATATTCAGGCCCTCTATGATTGGCTGGCCCACGAAATGCCGGAACTTTGGGACCGTTGGGAGCGCGAGAAGGAGGCTCCATGAGCGACGCGATAGGCAAGGCCGACTCGGGCTCTACGTATGCGCCCGGCGTCGCGACGCCCGCGGATGGGCCGGCGGCCATCGAGATAGCGGGCTTCGCCAAGTCGTATGGCGCGGTGCGGGCGGTACGCGGTATCTCGCTCCGTGTGGCGCGCGGCGAGATCTTCGGCTTCCTGGGGCCAAACGGCGCCGGGAAGAGTACCACGATCCGGGCCATGCTCGACTTCATCCGGCCCACCGGCGGCACCATCCGCGTGCTGGGTCTGGACGCCCATCGGGACGCCGTGGCCATCCACCGGCGAACGGGCTACGTGCCGGGAGATGTACGCCTGCCACGCGGCATCACCGGGCGGCAATTGCTGGATCGCTACTCACGGATGCAGGGGCTGCGGCCGATCCTGCTCGACCGGCTGATCGCGCGGTTCGAGGTGGAGGTAGACCGCCCTTTGCAGGGCTATTCGAAGGGCATGCGCCAGAAGATCGCCCTGGTGCAAGCATTCATGTGCGATCCTGAG
>JANWHO010000088.1 GCA_025450375.1 Chloroflexota bacterium | reverse complement strand
GCACCCGCCGTGTCCGCCAGTAGGGCACGTCGTCGCGGCGTACCAGCCGGCCGCTCTTCAAGGACCAGGCTACCCCGGCCAACGCGCGCCACGAATGAAGTTCGATCGCATAGACATCCAGCATCCCATCGTCGACCCGCGCGCCCGGGGCCACCACCGCGCCTCCGCCGGCCTGGAGCAGGCGGCGAGCGTCGCCGGCCTGCTTCTGGCCGTGGCGCGACCCGGTATTGACTATGAGTACTACCCGCGCGAACGATCCCCTCTCGTGCATCACTCCCCTCACGATAAGCACGGATCAGGCTCTAGGAGCGTGAGAGATTAGACCGTGAGTTGACCGCCGTCCACCACGATGGTCTCGCCTGTAATGAATGATGCGTCCTCGGAGGCGAGGAAGGCAAACACCGCGGCTACCTCCTCGGGGCGACCAACCCGGCCCAGCGGGATCTTGAGACGCGCGTAGTCCTGGAAGTAGCCGTCATCCGTATACGAGCCCTCGGTGAGTGGGGTGCGGATGAAGCCGGGTCCCACCGCGTTGACGCGGATGCCGTGGGGCGCCAGCTCAATGGCCATGGATTTGGTGAGCAGCACCACGCCACCCTTGGACGCATTGTAATGCGCCAGTTTCTCCTCCCCTACCAACCCATTGGTTGAGGCCATGTTCACGATCGCTCCGCCCCCGCCTTGCGCGATCATCAGGCGAGCGGCCGCCTGGCCGACCAGGAACATGCCTTTAAGGTTGGTATCCAACGTGCGATCCCAGCTCTGCTCGCTGATCGCCAGGAAGTCCTCGGGGGTGGCAATGCCGGCATTGCTGATCACGACGTCCAGCCGAGGAAGCCAGGCGCGAGCCTGCTCCAGCATCGATTCCACCGCTAGCGCCGAGCTCACGTCAACCACGCAGGTCCGGACCAGGGCGCTGGTTTCCTGAAGGCGCGGGAGAATAGTCTCCAGGGTACCGGCGTTCCGATCCGCCACCAGCACCGATGCCCCCTCGGCGAGGAACCGGCGAGCCGTGGCCAGACCAATCCCGCTGGCCCCGCCGGTTACCAGCACCCCTTTGCCGGCAAAACGGCGCATACGCCATTCTTCTTGCCCCATTATCGCCTCCTTCTCAGGCAAAGTCTCGCACGGGTTGTTGGAGGGGCTACCCCTTCAGGAAGCATCGCGCTCCAGAGTCACGTGCAGCAAGGAGGGCCGGCTGGCCGGCCGGCCGGCGGCATCAAGCATGTGCCGCGTGGACACCACGGTGAAGTGGAGACGCAAACCCAATTCCATCGCCACCGCCCGGCAATCACTCTCGATCCGCTCGGCGCTATCCTCGGCGTCTACCTCGATCTCCAGGTAGGAATCATCGTGATCCCGCAGTTCCTCCAGATGGATGTGGATACTGGCGGCCTCCACCGGATCGATCTCCCGCCCACCATAGAGGCGCCGCGTATGCTCCACCTGTTCGCTCACCAGTACCCCGATCCCGGCCCTGCCCTGGCTCATCGCTTATCCAGGATGATACGACGCTGGGTGTTTACTTGGTAAGGGCAACATTCTCCCCGCGCTCCAAACGACGCCCTACCTTCGTTGCCGATGCTGATCGATGATACGCATAATTGCGACCCGAGGTGCCATGCCACGAGCGATCAGTCGATAGGCGATTGAATAATGGGTGCGGGGCACGACCAAGAGTCTTTCGCCTGGCCAATCAGCTACCTGCTTTCTCAGATGGGTGTGTTGTTCAAGGTGGTTGGCACGAGGGCACCCAGGGGTATCGGGTGCCCCTACAATCGGCGATCGACTTGCGCCACGCCGTACTGGGGGTAGGGCAGGCGCGACCAGGGGTTAGCGCCCCGGTCCCTTGGCGATCAGCGCCTCCTCCGCCTGGCGCGTGAGGGCGAAGCAGGCATCCTGGAGGCGGCTGGTGAAGGCGGCGGGGCTCTCACCCGGAGTGGGCCGGAGCGCGGAGCCAAAGGCGATAGCCACCGGGCTCCGGTGATAGCGAATCGGAATGCCGGCAATCACCAGGCCGCTGAACGATTCCGGAGGGCGTGGGGCCACCACCTTCTCGGTGCCCGCCAGACCGAACGGCACCACCGCCAGTTCCAGGTCGGCGGCGAGATGCGCGATCCCCGGTTTGAACTCCGCATGGGCGGCGCCGCGGCGTTCATCGGCTGGCTCGGTGTGATGCCCCTGGGGGAAGATCAGGATGGCGTTCCCGGCATCGGCGACCTGCGCCAGGCGGCGCAGACTCTCGTCCTGTCCTCCATACTGGCGCAACGGGAAGAGGCCAAACCCAACCGTCACCAGCTTCCCGAGCAGACCGGCCCGGCCCACGATGACCGACGAGGCGGCGATTGCCAGATGATCCGCCGTTTCTCGTGAGGCCGCCTGGGCCAGCGCGCGTTGAATGGTCGGCACATCGGCGAAGCCATGGTGCGTACCAGCCAGGATCGCTCCGCCGCGCAGCCCCTCAAGGTGCTCGGCGCCCAGGATTATGACCCGCGGTACGGCGCGGCGATGGAGGAAATCTATCGGGGCGCGCAGCCGGCGCAGGAAACGGCCACGGGTGTAGAGCCACAGAGGCGGCAACCAGGTGTTCGCCTCCTCGGCCCGTTTCAGGCGCTCGTCCGCCGGCGATCCGCCCGGATCTTCCAGTTCCGTGCTGGTGGCCAGGGCCGAGATCGCGCGCCGCAGTTCCGCCACCGTCATCGCGGTATCAATGGCGCCATCGGCGACCGAAAGCCCCGTCCGGGTCTCAATCTCTACCGCGAGACCGGCGATCGCCAGACTATCGAGCCCGAGTTCGGCCAGTGACTGCTCGTCAACTACGTCCGCCCGCCCGACGACCGATCGTACGGCTTGCAGAATGGGATCGTCGGTCGCCGTCGTGGCATCAACCCGATGCGGGGCGGTGGCCGGTGTTTGGTCCGGGAGCGGAATGAGGCGGCGCTTCACCTTCAGGGTGGAGGTGCGCGGGAAATCCTCCTCCGGCCACCACGACGCGGTGGCGATTCGTTGGTGCGCCGCCAGCTTGCCGTTGGCGGTGGCCACGATGCCGGAAAGCAGCGTGGGATCGGCGGCGCCGCTGGGAAGAAGATAGGCATGGAGGGTAGCGCCGCCGGCCGGGGACGGCACCAGGATCACCACCGCGTCCTTGACACCGGGCGCCAGGCGCAACTGCTCTTGCACATCCTCGGGCCAGATATTCATCCCCGACGGTAGGACAAGCAGTTCCTGGGCTCGGCCCAGAATGCGGATATTCTCGCGCCCGTCGCGCTCCACCAGGTCACCCGTCGCGTAGTACCCATCCTCATCGATGACCGCCGCGGTGCGTTCGGGATCTTCCCAGTAGCCGCGCATCACATTGGGGCCGCGGACCAGCAACTGGCCGGCGGCGTCGATCCGAACCTCAACGTTCGGCAACGGGAGGCCGACCGAGCCGTACGGGGTCGAGCCGTCGGGGCGGGCGCAGGCGATAATCGGAGAACACTCGCTGGCCCCGTAGCCTTGCAGAGCCTGTACGCCGAACCGCTCCCAGAGGTGCTGCACCGTTGGGTCGAGGGCCGCCCCGCCGCTGGCCACCAGGCGGAGCCGGCCGCCGAGCCGGCGCAGGATCGGCCAGAAGAGCACGCGCCGCCAGCGCATGGGCAGCCGATCGGCCAGGGCCATGACCCGTGCGTACCGCGCCTGGCCGAGCAGCTTCCGCAGCCGCTCCTCCAGGGCGCCCCCCATCTGGGCCAGCACTTGCGGCACCACCACCATCACGCTTACTCGCTGCTCCTTGAGCACGCGCACGATGTCCGGCCCCTTCCGCGAGGGGATATACATCACGGTCGCGCCCGCGATCAGGGGGTAGAGCATCCCGCAGGTCAACTCGTACAGGTGCGAGAGTGGCAGGATGCCGCCAAAGACATCGCCAGGCACGATGGGCACTACGCTGGGCAGCATCCGCACCTGGGAGAGGAGATTGCCATGGGTGATCGTGCAGCCCTTCGGCGCCCCAGTGGTGCCGGAGGTAAAGTAGATCGCCGCCACGCGGTCCCCGTTCGGATCGAGGACAGGTACCGCCTCCCGCGCCTGTTCCGGCGCGGGATCCCACCATTCCACCACCCCATCATCAGGAGCCCATGCCGGCCGCTGACCGTACCCGGTAATCACCAGGGCCGGGCGCACCATGCGCACGATCTCACGCGCCGCCTCCAGGTTCATCTCGCGGTCAAATGGTACGATACTGGCGCCAATCCGCCAGATGGCGGCAAACAACGGGGGAGTGCGCCAGCCGTTGGGAACCCACAGCACCACCCGGTCACCTTCCCCCACTCCGCGAGCCCGGAGATCGGACGCCAGGGCATTGACGCGGGCCGCGAACGCCGGACCGTCCAGGGTGGCCCAGCGCAGCCGTTCCTGGCCGCCGACCACCGGCGTGGCGGGGATACGCGTACAGCGATCGGCGATAGCGGTGGCCAGATCGGTACAGCCCTGAGCGGAGCCGACCGCTGGGCGCGGATTCGCGATGCCCGTAGGTAGGGTAATCGGTTGGGCCATGAGTAGCGATCCTTTCCCTGAACGAGGATTCAAGACATCGGGCGCCGGAATCGCCCGCGAGGCGGTGAGCCCACTCATTCGTCCGCATCGGGTTCCGGCTACCATGCCGCCATTCTGAACCGGGCTACACTGCCGCATATAGGATAAACGCTGTACGGAACTGCCAAGGTGGGGGTTGCTCGCGTGCACGGAGTGTCAACTCCAGGTCTCCAACCCCACGCGCACCTCGTCGATCCACAGGGGGATCCGCCGCCGACGCTGCTCCAGGAAGACAACCAGGGCAATCATGGCGCAGCCGATCAGCAAGGCAAGGTAGACCACGCTGAGGTTGCGCAGCGGCTCGGCCACCACGATCAACATGCCGGCGACGATCGCCGCCCCACCGGCGAAGAAGGTTCTCGTCCAGCGCAGCGCCGCCCCAAAGGCAAGGACGGTCGTGCCCTCCAGCAACAGGAGCGCGGCATACGCGAGATGATTCCCCGTGGCGTCGAGCTGACCGATCGCCTGGAGCAGCGCCGCGCCGAGCAACCCTATCCCCGCGACGACCTCCAGAAGGTTCTTGCGACCTGGGCTTGTGCTTTGGCGCCACTCCAGGTAGGCGAGCAGATACACGGCGATCCCCACTGGGAGCGAGAACGCCTGAGGCTGGGTCACGTTCAGGAAGAACATTTCGAGCATATACGCGCTGGCCAGCAGGGCCATGCCCAGGCCCAGATAGAGCGATCGTCGCCCGCGAATCCCCGCCAACAGGAACGCGGCGCCGCCCATGGCCAGGGTGATCGCTGGTGTCTGGAGAGCGTGATGGTTATTGAGGAGGCCACCGGTCGACGCCAACAGCGCGATCCCCCACGTTACGGCTGCCGAAACGTACAGTGGGCGCGCCCATAGCGCGGCCATGAAGGGGCCGGCCCGCCGCGCCATGGTACCGAGGCAACCGGCGAGTAGGGCCGCTCCTGTCCAGTACAGCGGTTGGTCAACCCCTCGCGTACCGGCCAGAATCAGGCACGCCTGGCAACAGATCGCCGCGAGCAGCAAGCTGCCCCATGCGAGTCTCCGATCCCGCCAGAGGGAGGCAAGCACCGCCAGCAGCGGGAAGTAGGCGGCGGCCGCCACCATGGTCAGGCCGGCCAGTGGCCGCGAGAAGCTCGCCAGGATTGAGCCGCTCAAAGCCAGGAGGCCAAACACCAGCAAGGGACGGGCCCACGCACTCTTCCAGGGGTGAGAGTACCATCCCGGAGTCTCGGGCCGAGGTTGCGCGCGGCTCACCAGGTGACTAAGGACGAGAAGAAGCCACGCCGGCGCGATAGTGGCCACGATGGGCGTCGAGTAAGTGCTGTCCGGCACCAGTATGACGGCCGCCTCATAGGCCGCCAGGGCATAGGCGAGGGTTGGGTAGAGCCAGCGAGAGGAGCGGGACACGGCGGTACAGGCGCCGTAGAGCGCGGCCACCAGCCAGAGGACGGTCACCGATTCGCCGGCGCCAGCACTGACGCCAAAAAACGCGCTCGCCCCTGCCGATGTACAGGTCACAAAGGCGCCGATGTGGCCGATTAAGGAGAAGGGAACGGACCACCCGGCGGCGGCGCTCCTGACGTTCCACCGCTCGGTCCGCCTGGCCGCCGTGCCCTGCCATCGGCGCGAAAGCTCGGTACCCAGCAGGTAAGCCGCGGCCAGGGGGAGCAGTTCGGCGGCGAAATGACCGGACGTGACGGACGTGACCATCAGGCCCAGTACGTAGGCCACCGCTATCGTGAAGGCGAGCGGCCAGTTGAAAAAGTGGCCGCGACGATAGAAGTAGCTGACCGCGTAGTGGATGGCGCCGAGCGACCAGGCGAGGAACGCGACGACCGGATCCTGGGAGACCAGCGCCAGGACAAGCCCGGCGACGCAGAGCACTTGACCCACCACCAGGAAGGGCTCGGCAAAGCTAGCCATAAACCAGGGGATCCGGTACTCCGGACGAGCGCGCCGGGAGACCAGACCCAGGACGAGATAGAGCGACGCCAACGCGACCAGAACGAGCCCGTAATCCGCTGGAGTTGAGTCGGAGCGCCAGAGACTCTCTAGCCGCAATAGCCAGGCTGGGAAGCACCAAATTGCCAGATACTGGAACAGCATGCGCGCGTGTTCACGGCCCGTATGGCTGGGGAGGAATTCAACCAGCCAGGTGAAGGAAGGGAAGCGATCGTGATGGACCCGCCAGGCTGACCAGAGGTAGGTCAGCAGGGTCAGGCCGATCAGTTGCACAGTGATCGCGCGGTCGGGAATCGAAGCTAGGACCGTCCCCAAGCCCAGGAGATAACCTGCCAGGTACAGCGGCCTGGCATAACGTCCGCCCATCCGTTCGAGACCAGAGGCAAGTACCAGATAGCCCACGCCGAGTACGGCGAGGCAACGGGCCAGGGCGGGATCGGAGAGCATGGCCCCTCCGTACCGGGCGAGTTGCGGGGCGAGCGCGCTGCAGGGCACAAGCAACAGTGCCGCGGCAGGGTAGAGGAGGATACCGGTACGGCGAGCGGCGGCGGTCGCGGCGAGGATACCGACCACGGCAAATAGCCCGGCGATGGTTGTGGGACTGAACTGGGCCAATGGTGTGCCGGCGGAGAAGGCGAACCACACGGCGAGGATCGTGCCCAGATAGCCGGCGGAAAACAACGCTCCGGAGAACAGCGATCGCCAGGTGCCGAGACCAAGGGCCGTCTCCAGGAAGGGCCGTCGCGCCTCGCCGCTCGCGCGCGCCAGGTATTCCGCTAGCGACAGCATAGCCCCGGCAATCAAGGCGAAGGAGAGTGAGGGTG
>JANWHO010000087.1 GCA_025450375.1 Chloroflexota bacterium | reverse complement strand
TGGCCAGCTGGTGAGCTATCCGCTGCGACTCAGAGCGGAGAAAGCGAGTGTCACGCCGACCCAACTGGCTTGGGATCCGCGCCACACACCAATCCTGGACCAGCTTGGCACCCTGATCACCTATATCGTGCATCCCGGCTGGGCAGCCATGTCCACGGCGCGGGCTCAGTCCTTCGATATATGGTGGCTCAATCTGTGGCGCAATGACGGCCTCCCACGGTCGCCGACTCTGGCAGCCGCCGCGATCGTACTTCTTCTTGCTCTCGCCGCCGGTGGCTTGCTGATCCTGGAGGTGCGCCAACCAGCCGCTCTCGGCCCATAGGAAGGGCCATTTTTGCCGGCGCGATTCGTCCCCGTTGATACACCGGTGCGGGAGCGGCTTGCCAAAGAGCCATCTGGCAAGGTATTCTTGCGAACGTCGTATGGCTACGTCCAGCGAAAGTCGGCGCCGTGCGTCCCACGCCGTTTCAGGGTGGCATACGGGGCCGAATCGCCGCCCAAATGCCCGTCCGACCAGGGCCGGCGTCCTGAAGCAGATGCCGGGATGTTGTTATGACAAGTTTCTGGATCTCGAATGACCGGCGCCTGCCGGCCATTCGCGTATCTGGGGCCAGCAGCCGGTCAGTGCTGATCGGCGGTGGGGGAGGCAGACGAACAGATGGATAGCTGGGGACCTTGGTTCGCTCTCGCGTGCGCGCTTGCCGCCGTCGTGGCGGGGGCCCTCCTGGTACAGTGGGTGCTCAAACAAGACGAAGGCAATCCGCGCATGATCGACATCGCGAAAGCGGTGCAAGAGGGTGCGGCGGCTTACCTTAACCGGCAGTACCGAACCATCGCCGCCGTCGCCGTGGTGGTCGCCGTGGCGCTGATTTTCAGCCGAAGCGGTAACACGTCCGAGGGTCTCAAGTACATGGTCTGCTTCCTGGTGGGGGCTATTTGTTCCTCCGCCGCCGGCTATATTGGGATGAACGTGGCCGTACGGAGCAATCTCCGGACCGCGCAAGCCGCCAACCACGGCCTCAACAGCGCCCTCCAACTTGCCTTCCGCGGGGGCTCGGTCACCGGGTTGTTGGTAGTTGGATTGGGACTGGCCGGCGTCACCTGCCTCTACGAGATCTACGGCGACCCCACGGTGCTGGTTGCCTTCGGATTTGGCGGCAGCCTGATTAGTGTCTTCGCCCGCCTGGGCGGCGGGATCTATACCAAGGCCGCCGACGTGGGCGCCGATCTGGTGGGGAAGGTCGAGGTAGGGATCCCCGAGGATGATCCGCGGAACCCAGCCGTGATCGCGGATAATGTGGGCGACAACGTGGGCGATTGCGCCGGCATGGCGGCCGACCTGTTCGAGACCTATGCGATCACCCTACTCGCTCCCATGGTCCTGGGCGCCCTGTTGTTCGGAAAAACCTCCGCGCTCTACAAGGCCGCCGCCTCGCCGTCCGTCCAGGCCCAGCTCACCACCATTCACAACCAGTTGATTACCCTCCCCTTGGTTTTGGGCGGGATCTCCATTCTGGCCTCCATTATTGGCATCTTCTTCGTGAGGGTGCCCATGGGCTCGAAGGCGATCATGGGCGCTATGTATCGGGGCACTATCGTGACCGCTGTCCTGGCCGCCATTGCCTACATACCGGTCTTTTTCGGGCTGCTGCCCCATCTCGACCGCTTAAACGCGGCGGCGGCCCAGGCGGGCTCGTCCTTGAACTTGAGTAGCTGGGGCCTCTACGTGTGCGCGCTGGTGGGGCTCGCGATCACTGGGATCCTGGTGGTGGTCACTGATTACTACACGGCCGCGGGCTTCCGCCCCGTGAAAACGATCGCCCGCGCCTCACTCACCGGCCACGCCACCAATATCATCAGCGGCCTAGCGGTGGGTCTTGAGGCCACGGCGATCCCGGTGAGCGTGATCGCGGCTGGAATCTGGATTTCCTACGCCGTGGTAGGTAGCCTCTACGGGGTGGCCGTGGCCGCCACCGCTATGCTGTCAATGGCCGGGATCATCGTGGCCGTGGACTCCTATGGTCCGATCACCGACAACGCGGGCGGGATCGCCGAGATGGCGGAGCTTCCCGAGGGTATCCGCACGATTACCGATGCCCTGGACTCGGTGGGCAACACTACCAAGGCGGTCACCAAGGGGTATGCGATCGGTTCCGCCGCGCTTGCCGCGTTGGTCCTATTCGCTTCGTTCCAGCAGGAACTCCCCAAGGCTCTGGCGCCAAATGGGGCCCATGCCCTGCTCTTTCAGCTCACCAACTACAAGGTAATCGTGGGCCTGTTCATCGGCGGCATCCTGCCGAACATTTTCGCCTCGCTCAGTATGCAGGCGGTGGGCCGGGCGGGCGGCCAGGTGGTCTCCGAGGTGCGCCGGCAGTTCAAGGAGAAGCCGGGGATCATGGCCGGGACCGACCGCCCCGACTATGCCCGCTGCGTGGACATCGTGACCCGATCCGCCTTGCGCGAAATGATTGCTCCCGCGTTGGTTCCCGTCTTGACTCCGGTCGTGGTAGGCTTCATTCTGGGTCCGGAGGCCCTGGGCGCCACCCTGGTTGGCAGCATCATCGTGGGGATATTCATGGCGATCTCCATGACCAGCGGCGGCGGCGCCTGGGACAATGCGAAGAAGTTTATTGAGGAAGGTAACTACGGCGGCAAGGGGTCCGACGCGCATGCCGCTGGAGTGACCGGAGACACGGTTGGTGACCCATACAAGGACACGGCGGGCCCGGCGATCAACCCGATGATCAAGGTGCTCAACATCGTGGCCGTCCTGATCGCCCCGTTGCTGGCGAATTATCTGATCAAGTAAAGGGACGCCATGCCTCGTTGCCTTCCGGAGCTCGGCCGACTTCACGGGATTGAGCCGGCCCGCCGCGGGCGCCCTCAATCGGGGCGCCCATGAAGGTATTGGTCACTGGCGGGGCCGGGTTTATTGGCTCGCACCTGGTGGATGCCCTCCTCGCCGACGATCACCAGGTGCGCGTCTTGGATGACTTTTCCACGGGCAGGCGCTCGAACCTGACCCCGCACCCCCACCTGACCGTCCTGGAGGGCTCGGTAACCGATTCGCGCCTCGTAGCGACCACTATCGAGGATTGCCAGGCCGTCTACCATCTAGCGGCCGCGATTGGTGTCCGCTATGTGATGGACGATGCTCTTGCCGGGATCGCGGTCAACGTCCGCGGGACCGAGGAGGTGCTGGCCGCGTCCGCGCGAGTTGGCGCCCGCGTGGTGATCGCGTCGTCCTCGGAGGTGTACGGCAAGGGGCGGACCGGCATGGACTGGAAACCCTTCCGTGAGGATGACGATAGCGTCATCGGTCCCACGCAGGTCACCCGTTGGTGGTATGCCCTGGCAAAGGGCCTGGATGAGCATCTGGCATTTGCCTATTATCGCCAGCGTGGCCTGCCGGTGTCCGCCGTCCGCTATTTCAACATCTACGGCCCCCGCTGCGATCCCGGGGGCTATGGGGTGCTGGCCCGCTTCGTCAGCCAGGCGCTGAAGGCGGAGCCGATTACCGTGTTCGGCGACGGCGAGCAAACACGGAGCTTCACCTACGTGGATGACGCCGTGCGGGCCACCGTGCTGGCCGGCGCGCATCCCGCCGCCGTTGGCGAAGTATTCAACGTGGGTTCGGACGTCGAGATGAGCATTAACGCGGCGGCGGCGGCGGTGCTCCGCTTGACCAACAGTGCTTCCGCGATACACTATCTGAAGCATGTGGACGTGTTTGGCGGCAATTTCGAGGACACCCGTCGCCGCGTCCCGGACATTGCCAAGGCCGAGCGCCTATTGGGTTTCACTGCCCGCGTGGATATTGTCGAAGGGATTCGCCGCACCGTGGATTGGTGGAGAGCGGATGCCCGCCTAACCTCAGGGCGGAGAGCCTAATGCCGCGATCCTCGCCAATAGTCCGTTTCCTGGACAGCCTCCTCGAACTGGGATGGCTTTTCATCCTGATCGGAGTGCCGATCTTCTTCAATCTCCGCGACTACCGAACCTTCGAGCCGGACAAAATCGTCCTCATGCGCAACACGGTTCTCTTCATGGTGGTCGTGTTAATGATCAAGGGCCTCTACCTGGCCCCGATCAATTTTGCCCGTTGGTTCGGCACTCAGGAGACTCCGCCAAGCGGGAAGCTACTTGACGACACACGGCAGGCCCTGCGGCGCCGGCCAATCTACATCGCGGCCCTGGTATTCGGCTTCGTTTATATCCTAGCCACAATCACCAGCATCGCGCCCCGCATCAGCTTCTGGGGCTCGTTCGACCGCCTGGAAGGCACCTACACCTATCTGACCTACATCACGCTGTTCCTCATTCTCGGAAGCCATGTGCGTACCTGGAATCAAGTTGAGCGGATCGTGTCCGTGATCATCCTGGCCAGCGTCCCGGTCGCGGCCTATAGCTGGCTGCAACACTTCCATAACGATCCGTTTGTCTGGGCGGATGGGAGTCAGACCGCGCTCCGCACGCCATCAACCATGGGGAATCCCATTTTCTTGGCGGCGGGACTCCTGATGGCCGTACCGTTCACCCTCTACCGGCTCGCCCTGGGCATCCTTCGCATGATCAAAATGGATCTTCAGGACATTACCGGATCCGCCCAAGTATGGGGCGCCCTGGCCACGGTTGGCTATGCCGTGGCACTCTGCCTCCAATTGGGGGGGATCGGCTTTTCGGGAAGCCGGGGGCCGGCGTTGGGTCTGCTTGCCGCGCTGGTCGTGTTCGGCTTCGCCGTGGCCCTGGCGCGGCATATCACCTGGCTTATCCGGGTTTCCGTGGCGGCGGCGGTGCTGCTGGCCCTGGTATTCGGGGCCACCAACACGGTGCTCAAGACGTCCTCTACCCCCGGCGCTGGTTTCAGCCGTTTCCTCCACCTGCTCCCCAGTGAATCCGGTACCTCCGAGGTGCGCTCACTCCTCTGGAAAAGCGCCCCCGGTCTGGTCGCTCAGCACCCGATCCTGGGCTGCGGACCTGAGGTTCTCATTTTCTGCTGGTACCCTCACTACCCAGCCGCCCTACGCACGGTGGAACTGGCGAACGCCGCCCCGGACCGCAGCCACGACGAGGAGATCGATATCTTGCTCACCACGGGCATCGTGGGTGAGATCAGCTATCTCGCACTTCTGGTGACCGCCGGTTGGACCATGGTCCGCCTCCTGCGCCGGGCCCGGTCCCTGAGGGAAGTCCTGCTGGCCTCGGCCTTGTTTGGGGCCTTCATCGGACACATCGTCGAGGGCGCGACGGGGATCGCGTTCTCGGACACCTTGCTCCTTCTGTGGACTATCATGGCCCTCCCGGTAGCGTTCATGGCGGGCGGAACGGCCGAGGTCGCTACCCTCTACGCCAGTCCCCAGGATACGGACGCACTGGCACCCTCCGCGCCATTGGCACCGGTGGCGCCGCCCATTGACCAGCGGCCAGCAGCCGCCAGGACGGCCAGATCCGCGCCCCAGTCTCGAGGGAGCGCGCGCGAGCGGAACCGCGGCGGTAACGCGCGGCAGAGTCCGCAACGCACAGCGTACGTCCCGCGAGCCGACCGCTACTCATTCTCCCGGGCCCTTGGCAAGTTGAAGACCGGCGGCGTGGCCCTGGTCGTCCTCGGTGCCATCGGGGCAGTGGCGGGCACGATCCTGGCGGTGACCATTTTCGTCGGCAATATCCAGGTGATCGCCGCCGACGCGGATTTCCGCTACGCGATCGACGTGGAAACCGCGGCCGGACAGCTCGTGGCCCAGCAATCTACCTATCAGCAGGGTCTGAGCTATTATCAGATCTCTCTGAATGCCTATCAGAACGCTCTGTCCACCGGTCCTAGCTGGGATTGGCCGCCCCCAGCGGACCTCTATTCGCTCTATTATGGCAAGACGCTCCTCGAAGACGCCGCCGCCCTGCTGATTGACAAGACCAACCCCAACGCCAAGGTGCAAACGACCGGAGCCGTGGAGCAGGCGCTCGCGGTATTTACCGCCGCCATGCAGGCGAATCCCCTCAATCCCGACCACCCTCGGAATATCGCCAAACTGTACAATTGGTGGGCAACCAACCTCTACAGTCCGCCCGACATCGCCAAGCTGAAACTCGCGGTCGCCTTCGATGCCAAAGCCTCGGCTCTGGCGCCCCACAACGCGGACATCCTGGATGAATGGGCGCAGAACGACCTGGCCTTGGGGCAGTATGATACGGCTCACGCCCGAGCCTGGTACTCTGACGCCCAAACTCGCTTGCTTGCCGCCGAGGCGCTTTTCCCCGAGGACGGCGCTGTGTATCGTGATCTCGGATCGGTATATGGGCAGTACGCGGTCTGGGCCGAGCAAGCAGGGAAGAAAACCGCGGCGCTGAGCGATTACAAGCAACAGGTGAAAGCCTGGCTGGGCGCGCTCGAATTTGGCGCTCCGGGATACCAGAAGATCTATCCCCCGTTGGCCAACATCTACGCGCTCAAGCTCCATGACCCGTGCAACGCGGCCTTGAACGCCCACTTCGCCTTGCAGAATATCGCGAACGGCAGCCTGAGCGACCCCAATGGGTCGATCAAGACCCAAATGGAGCAGATCTCCCAGGCCGCCGCCGCAAGCGGAAAGTGTACCGCCAAGATCCCATGATGACCTATGGATTGACCTTCTTCCTGTCCCTCATGGCGGCCCTGGCGGCCACGCCGCTGGCCAGGCGTGCCGCCATCTCGCTGGATATTGTCGACCATCCTGGAGGGCGGAAGGCCCATCACGCGCCTATTCCCTACCTTGGCGGGGTAGCTATTTACCTGGCTTTCATCGCCATATTGGCGGCGGGCTGGGCGACGCAGGGCCACGGCAGCGGCATGGCGAAGGCCACCGGCCAACTCGTCGCCCTGATAGGCGGGGCCTCGTTGATGGCGCTTCTAGGCTTGCTGGACGATTGGTACGATTTGCCGGCCCTGGTCAAGCTGGGTGGCCAGCTGCTGGGCGCGGCCATTCTGGTACATGCGGGAATCACCATCCACTTCAACCATCCCCAGTTCTCCATTCTGGAAACCCCTATAACGATCGTCTGGGTGGTAGGGATTACCAACGCGCTGAACCTCATGGACAATATGGATGGACTCGCGGTAGGCACCGCCGGGATCGCGGCCTGCTTCTTTCTCCTGCATGCCATACTGGCCCTGCCGGCCCAGAGCCTGGTAGCGACTCTTTCGGCGGCGCTCGCGGGAGCCTGTTTCGGATTTCTCTACTACAATTGGAGCCCGGCTCGGATCTTCATGGGGGACGCGGGATCGCTTTTCCTCGGTTACCTGTTGGCCGCCGTGGCCCTGAAACTGAGTCTCACCCCCACCACTCCCCAACTCGCGCGCCTGGCCGTGGCGGCAGGCTATTCCTCGACCGTCAGTCAGAGCCTGCACGCCATCGCGCTCCTCGCCCCAGTGTATGTTCTCGGCCTCCCGATCTTCGACACCACGCTGGTGGTGATCTCCCGACTCCGGCGCGGAGTTCCTGTATCCCAGGGCGGCAGCGATCATCTGTCCCACCGCCTCGTCGGGGCGGGACTTAGCCATCGTGAGGCAGTGTTGAGCCTCTATCTGGCCTCCTGCGCCCTTGGGGGGCTGAGCTTGCTCTTGACCCGCGCCAACCTCAAGGAGGGTCTGGCGGTCAGCGTGGTCACCCTCGTGATCGCGGTTGCTCTGATGACGCGCTTTGAGCAGTTGTACGCGGTCCAGACCCGCAGCCGCGTTCCGACAGCCGTCCTGGCGGATCCTGGCCCCAGCCTTTCCTGACCCAACCTCCCGCTCTCAACCCGTCCTCGAACGTATAGATGAGGAGAATCCCATGGCCTTTCCCGAGACCAGGCCGCGCAGACTGCGAAGGACGCCGGCGCTCCGCGCCATGGTCCGCGAAACCCAGCTGAGCCCCGATGACTTTATCGCGCCGCTCTTTTTTGACGCCCGACTCGCCACCCCGCTGGCTATTGACGCCATGCCTGGCCAGGATCGCTGGCCAGCCGGATACGCTGAGCAAGCCTGCGCGCCCCTGGTGGAGGCTGGCGTGCGGGCCGTACTCCTCTTTGGCCTGCCGGATTCCAAGGACGCGGTGGGGAGCAGCGGCAGCCGGCCAGATGGGGTAGTCCAGACGGCTGTCCACGCGATCAAACGGGCTTTCCCTGAACTCTATGTCATTACCGATGTCTGCCTCTGTGAATACACCGACCATGGGCACTGCGGCATGTTGGATGGCGACACGGTGGACAATGACCGCACCCTGCCCCTGCTGGCTCGGCAAGCGCTCTCGCATGTGGAGGCGGGGGCCGACATGGTAGCGCCGTCCGATATGATGGATGGCAGAGTGGGCGCGCTACGGGCGGCGCTCGATGCGGAGGGCCATCCCAGCGTGCCGATCATGGCCTATTCCGCCAAGTATGCCTCTGCCTTTTATGGTCCCTTCCGTAAGGCGGCGGAGTCAACTCCAGCTTTTGGCGACCGGCGGTCCTATCAGATGGACCCCGGCAATGCCCGCGAGGCCCTGGCCGAGGTGGCACAGGATCTCGCCGAAGGAGCGGATATCGTGATGGTGAAGCCCGCCCTCCCCTACTTAGACGTGCTCCGCCAGATCCGCGACGCAATTCAGTGTCCGGTTGCCGCCTACAACGTGAGCGGGGAATACAGTATGATCATGGCGGCGGCGCGCGCCGGTTGGATCGACGAGGATCGCACCATTCGGGAGGTGCTTACCGGGATTAAACGGGCCGGTGCTGACCTGATCATCTCCTATCACAGCTTGCACGCGGCCCGGCAATTGCGCCGTGGGACTTGGGAGTAAGGGGCTCTTCGCGCCGCGACTGGCGCTCGGTCCGACGCGCCACGTCGTCATTATCGATGCCGTGCTCGATCAGGCTATCATCCTGGACGACGTGCCGGCGACGCTCGCCGATCGGTATGCGGACCAAGCCGATTGGGATCCCCGATCTGCTCACGGCCGATTCGTCTATGTTGTGCTTCGATCCGACCGTATCCAGGCGTGGCGAGAGGTCAACGAACTGGAGGGCAGGACGCTCAGGCGTGATGGCGCTTGGGGCGTCTGACGCTCGGCATTTGCTCAGGGAGTCTGTTCCCTCTGTTTTTCCATCGAGGTCACCCGGCGCGCGAGCTCCGCCTCATTGGGATATCGCATCATGTTCAAGGCATCGGAGAGCGGGAGCCAGCGAGCGAAATCGTATTCATGATCATGCAGCGCCGTATCGCCGCCGATCGCGACCATGGTGTAGTACACGACTCGTTTGCGATAGCGGACCCCTCGCTCCATGAAAGAGTAGGCGATGGCGCCGGCATACCCCGTGATCGCGACTTCCAGTCCGGTCTCCTCACGTACTTCACGGAGGGCGGTATGCTGCGTCGTCTCGCCCGTTACCGGCGTGCCCTTTGGCAGAGCCCATAACTGACCACCCTTGGCCTGCTGCGCCCGCCCGACCAGGAGGATTTCTCGTGCATCACACTGGCCCCGAAGCACGATGCCGCCGGCGGAAAATGCGTGGACCACCCGCTTCGCTCTCGCCCCCGGTCCACTGCTTGCCTCGGCAACTCGGATAGCTGGCTCGTCGGTGCTCATCCAATTCACCAGCCAAACAGAGTCGCCGCGTTCACGGCAATGTGCTGGGCCAACTCGGTCGGTTCCCGCTTCGTACATGCGGCGAGTACGCGCAGGGTGTGAACGACATACGCGGGTTGGTTCGGCGTACCACGATGAGGGACCGGACTCAGATACGGGGTGTCGGTCTCCACCAACATGCGGTCCAGGGGGATCCTCGCCGCAACCTCGCGGAGCGATCCGGCACTCGGATAGGTGAGATTACCGGCAAAAGAGAGATAATAACCGAGTCCCAGGGCCTGCTCCGCGAAGGCAAGTTCTCCCGAGAAACAGTGCAGGACGCCGCGAACCCGGCCGCGGAACCGTGTGAGAATCTCCAGGACATCGGCATCCGCGGCCCGATTATGGATGACAATGGGCAAGTCACGTTCGGCCGCCATATCAAGATGGGCAAGCAGTGACGTACGCTGCAGCGAGCGATCCGTGCGGTCTCGATAGTGATCGAGGCCAGTCTCGCCAATGGCCCGGACACGGGGGTGGAGGGCCAGCTCGCGCAGTGCCGGCCAATCGTCCGCCGGACCAAGATCGTTAGGATGGATCCCCACGCCCGCGAACACCTCGGGAAAGCGAGTCGCCTGCTCCACGGCCTCCGCGCTCGTTGTCACCGTGGTCCCTACCGCCAGGATCCGGACTAGGCCGGCGGCTCGCGCGGCCTCGATCAGCGACTCAGGATCAGCCGCGGGATACCCAGTGAGATGGGCATGTGTATCCACCAATGGGCATGTAGGTAGGGCGCGAACTGGATCCGGCTCGGCGGACTCAACCATCGGTCACCTCCAGGGCGCCACACACCAGCGGGGTACGGCTGCCCCTCGGCGAGCGCGCGTCTCCAGTGCGTTTTCCAGAGTGGAGCGGAGGCCGCCAGGTGGGCTGCCTTCCGTGTACCCGCAACTGTATCATACCCCGTCCTGTGTTCCGGGGCAGCCTGGGCCCGGATAGCGGCGCGTGCGTATGGAGACTTACCCTGGGGGCCATGCCAGAGCGCGCCGCCCCAGCACGTGAAGGTGGAGGTGTGGGACTGTTTGCCCACCGTCGTCGCCCTGATTCACTACCACGCGAAAGCCCTGGTCAAGGTGCTCAGCGTCCACGATTTCCTGCACCAGGCCCAGGAGTTCGTTCCACAGGCTATCATTCGCCGGCAGCTCCGCCAGGCCGGGCACGTGCGCGCGCGGTATGACCAGAACATGCGTGGGTGCCTGTGGGCTGACATCACGAATGGCGATCGCCCTGGCGTGGTCGAGTACGCGCACCGAAGGGATCTCACCCGCCACGATTTTGCAAAAGATACATTGCTCACTCATGTTCACGCAAACCCTCTCGCCGCATCTTGCCGCCCCCATCCTTTTCCGGCTGGTTTAGGGCGTCACTTTTCTACCATTCTACCGGTCGTCCACGATCCATGTCGTGAGAGTCGTAAGAAATAGGACGTCACTTCATCTAATAATTAGCGGTCGGTCTGTCCACGTTTGGTTGGTGTGTTTGATTGAGGTTTTGGGTTGAGGAATTAACTATTTATGTGCATATGGTGGGCGGCATGATCACGCTCGGAAGCATTGTAGGCGGCCGTGCTACAGTATGAGGTACGGGGATCCAAAGGAGCCCCGCCAAGGATGGTAGAGGTGATCACGACCGAGCGTCTCCCAACCATGCTGCGGGCCGCCGGTCCAGAGCGGGAAACCGCGTCCGAGGAACTACGAGCACTCTTGGTGCGCGCGGCCCTGGCATATCTAGTGCGGCAGCAGTATCCAGTGGAGGCGTTCGGCGCCGACACCTATGCCTCTATTGCCGAGGACTATGCCCAGGAGTCGTTTGCCATTATCCTGGGCCAACTCGACGGCTTCCGCGGTGAGTGCCGATTCACGACCTGGGCCTACCGCATCGTTATCAACCTGATCGCCGATGAGATGCGGCGCCGATGCTGGCGCCGCCATCCCCTTCCCGAGGAAGATGGCCTTGACCTCCATCGTCGCACATTCGCGCCAGAGAATGATGTGACGGCAATCGCCGACCGGCGCGCCCTGTGGCGGATTGTGGATACCATCATTCAGCAGGAATTGACCCCGCGTCAACGGACGGCGCTCATTGGGCGCGTCTTTGAGGATAAGCCGCTCACCGTCCTTGCCGAGGAGCTGGGCACGAACAAGGATAATGTCTACAAGCTGCTCCACGACGCGCGCAAGCATCTGAAACGTGCGCTTCAAATACGGGGCATTACGGCAGCCGACGCGCTCGGCACCTTTGACGGGAGGAGCATTTCATGATGTATAGAGAAGAGAGTGCTCTCCCGGGCGACCCACGCAAGGACATCGCGTTCCAGCGGCTGTTGCGCCAAATTGAGCTCACCGAAGACCACGAGATTGATTGCACAACCTGCCTTGAGCGTGTGCCAATGTACGTCGATCGTGAAATCGCCGCCGGCAACATGGCGATGGAGATGCCGGAAATGCACGTGCATCTTGCCCTGTGTGGCGACTGCTTCGAGGAATACGAGGCGCTCCGGGATCTGGTTGTGCTCGACCTTTCGGGCAACCTCCCAGACGTGGCAACCCTTCTGAGCCACCTCGACCGAGGGTGAGGAGCCTGGCTCACCCGAGCCACTGGCATCATGCCGTGACCTCGATGTAGCGCGGGATCAAACGGGCCAGTCGCGGAAAATCCCTCAACCATGCATCCACGGGGTAAGAAATGCCATGCCTGTGCGTCTAACGGATGTTGGACCTCTGAACGGCCGCGCCGCGAGAGGGGAAGATGGCGCGCGGGGTCCGTGATAGAGCGAAGGTCGGACAAGGTCTCCGACCGTTTCCTTACCGTTTTTTCAACGAAAGGGCATACCAGGATGTTCGGCAAAACAGTCGTTGCGTTTCTCGTGACTACGGCGGTAGCCGTGGGCGGTTCATTCGTCTCGGTCGGGGCGGCGAGCCAGGTTGCGGCAGCGCCTCAGGTCATGCGCGTGCAAATGCGGGCTCAGGCCTTTAGTGGAGTCAGCGGGACGGCGACCCTTTCCTATAATGCCGCCACCAAAATGACCACCGTCAAGGTTTCGGTACACAATCTTCAACCCGGCAGCGTTCACCCATCGCACATTCACGCTGGGGTGTGTTCGGCTAACGGCCCGGTACTGGCCGCGCTGGCAAGTGTAACCGCCAACGCGAAAGGGAGCGGGTCGGCCACGACCGTCATTCCCGGCTCCTTTATGCATACGCACGCCTATGTGAACGTCCACCTGGGCCCGGGCCTGGCTCTCACCCAGTACACGGTGCTTACCTGCGGTGAACTGGGCACCGGCAAGTAGGGTGGCCGCACTCTCGCGGCCTGGCAAGTGACGGATTCCTTACCATGCCGCCTACGTCCATTGGTACAGCGCGCGGGCAACCTCGGATATGTACGCCTGTTCATCAAGGGCGCCGCGAGACGGTGGATAGAACCACCACCGCCCCGCGGCCCCGGCGTCCAAATAAAGGGAATTAGGGTGAAACAGGATCGGCGCTGGCTCCTCTACGCGGTCGCGATGCTCATCATGTTAGGGATCGTGGGATACATTGGGCTGCGCCTGGTGGATACGACGACCCGGAGCGCCTCACCAACACCCGCCGCACCTATGGCCACTGGCGCGTTGACATCGCCCGAGGGACTGGTGCCGGCCGCCATTCACGCCACGGTAGGTCGAGAACCGCTCACGGTGGCCCTGGCCGTCACACCGGTAGATGTAGGGGCTGCCCGGTTCATTGTCCAGGTGTGGAGGAACGGGCGTGTCCTCCGTAATGGACGGCTACGCTTCATACTCTCCATGCCGGCACAGCCGGTCTTTCCTAAAACGGCGGTGGCGGCGACCGCGTGTCACGAAGGCTACTGTGGGCAGGGTCAGTTGCGGGCCCTGGGGCGCTGGCATCTCGACGTGCGGATCTGCCCGCCTGGACCACCTCGGAACTGCGTGACTTTTCCTTTCGACTTCATGAATGGAGCTAACGCCCGCTTCCTTTTCGCGGAACCACCGGATCCTCGTTTCGGATCGGCCGCCGTGATTTTTTCGCGCGTACCTCAGGGCGCCTCGACCCTGCGTATCCACCTCCGCCCAGGCATCGCGGTGCGCGCGGTCGCGACTATGCCGAACATGCGCGACATGGGGACAGCCGTCTACGGCGCGCGGCCTCAAACCCATGGTTGGTATGGGATTTCGCTTTTCTTCCCGATGACCGGCGTGACGCGGATGATTTTCCAAGCACGCGCGCCAGCCGGATGGCTGCCTATCCGAACGTTATGGTACGACGTAGACTCAGCCGGTGACGCCAGGTTAATTACTCCTGTCGAGTCGCCTGCCGTTTCGCCGTAAGGTCGGGTACCATAGGCGGAAGACGAACCGTACCGCCGCACGGAGAAATCATGCAAGAGAGCGCAGTCGCCCGTGTTCTGGGCTTTCACGACCAATATGGGACCGGACATCGGAAATCGCGCCGCCTCTTGGAGCGTCTCACCGAGTCTTTCTCTTGCCACGGCTTCGAGATGATCGATGTGCCGCTGGTTGAGAGTCTTGATCTCTACCTCCGTAAAAATGGGGCGCCCGTACTGTCCCGCCTGTACAGTTTCATCGACCCAGATCGTAGGGAAGTGGCTTTGCGCCCTGAGTTTACGGCGTCGGTCATTCGAGCCCTGGCAGGCGAGATGGGGAGCAACGGAGAGCCGATGCGCGTCTCCTATGCCGGACCTGTCTTTCGCAATGCCCAGGGACCGCAAGATGAGCCACGCCAATTCACGCAGGCTGGCATCGAGATCCTGGGTGATCGCTCAGCGACGGCCGACGCCGAGGTTCTGGCCCTTGCCTGTCGCGCGGCGCTCGATTCCGGCTTGCCTCAAGTGCGCCTCGTCCTGGGGCACCTGGGACCACTCCGGGCCCTTCTGGCCCACCTTAACGTCAACGGCCGGGCGGAGGGCTACCTGCTTGAACATCTGGAGCACCGGTACCGGGGGCGAACGGGAGATGAAATGGTTCGCCGGCGGCTGGGTTTGCACCCACGAGTGAACGAGGATGCGATTGATCCCGAGGCGCTGCCCGAGCATCTGGCGGACGCGGTTCGTGGCGCTACTCCGGAGGAGGCAAGAGCCCTGGTCATTACCATGCTGGACCAGATGGGCTTGAGCCTCGAAGGAAGTACGCGGACGCCCGATGACATTATCGACCGGGTGTTGCTCAAAGCACGCCGCCATGCCGCGCTCCATGGCGGCAAGGGCCGAGAGGATCTGGAGCGTGCCCTGGCTTTTACCGACCAACTGAGTATGTTACGCGGAGATCCCGACCAGATCCTTCCGAAGGCTGAAGCGCTGTTGGCTCGCTATCAGGTGCCGTCGGCGGCCCTGGATGAATTGCGCGGTGTGCTAGATCTCCTCCGGTTGTATGAACTTGAAGGGGTCACGATTGAAATCGCGCCGGGAATGGCCCGCGGCATTGCCTATTACAGTGGTCTGATCTTTGAGTTATATGCCGACCAGCCGGGCGCGTCCCCGCCAGGCGCCCAAATCTGCGGGGGCGGCCGCTACGATGCTCTCGCGCTCGCGATCACTGGGAGCCATGGCTTCCCGGCCCTGGGTTTCTCCTTCAACGTGGATTCCCTAGCCGCCGTTCTGCCCCCCGGCCTCGATTCCAGGGGCAGGCGGATCGGATTGATCGTATCGGAGGTCCGTCACCGGCGCCTTGCCTATCGCGTGGCGACGAGTCTACGCGCCAGCGACTTCGCGGTCATCATTCATGAGCCAGGTGATCCCACGGAAGGGGAAACGCGGCGTCTCATCGATCGTGGCTTTGACGCGGTTATGCTCTTTCCTTCTCCCGTGGCCACCGCTCCTTTTCCCGAGGTTTTGGTATTCGTGGACCGGACTAAAGACGGTGATCTGGAGGAGATTTTGGTCGGGACCGCCACGGACTGTTTGCGTGCTCATGGGGATCAGGACATTCTGGCGACCGCGGAGGTCGGGCCATGACCCCGGTCCTGCAAATCGCGGTTCCCAGCAAGGGAGCGATGGAGGAGCCGACTCTGCGCTTCCTGGGTGGCTGTGGGCTGGAGGTCCGTCGGAGTAATTCCCGCCAATATAGCGCGCCGATGGGAGGAGATACGTCCCTTCAGGCCGTGTTCCAGCGCGCGGCGGATATCCCGCGAAAGTTGGCCACTGGCCTGGTGGATGTCGGGATCACCGGCTTTGATATCTTCTCCGAACATATGGGCGACACGCGGGACGTAATCGTCGCCGTGGAAGATCTCGGGTTCGCCCGTTGCTCATTGGTTTTGGCCGTGCCGGAGGCATGGCTCGACGTTACGAACATTGAAGACCTGGTGGATGTCGCGGCCGAGTTCCAACATCGGGGGCGGCCACTGCGGATTGCCACGAAGTTCCCGCATCTGGCCCGCCAGTTCCTGCTTGATCGCGGTTTAGTAAGCCACACGCTGGTGGAAGGGACCGGGGCTCTGGAAATCGCACCCGCCATGGGATACGCGGACATCATCGCCGACATCAATGAGACTGGCACGACGCTCCGGGCCAATCACCTCAAACCGTTGGCCGGCGGCCTCATCTTGCGTTCGCAGGCATGCTTACTGGTCAATCGGACCCGTCTCTCGTCTTCTTCCGACCGGCGGGAAGCACTCCGTGGAGTACTGGAGATGATCGAGGGTCACCAAAGGGCACGGGAGCTGGTGAGCATCACCGCGAACGTGGAGGGCGCCGACATGCGGCAAATCGCCCAGACCGTACTTCGGCGGCGAGATCTGGCGGGAGTGCGTGGTCCCACCCTCACCCCGGTCTTCGAT
>JANWHO010000086.1 GCA_025450375.1 Chloroflexota bacterium | reverse complement strand
GGCTCATCCTGTAATGCCAAGGGACCCATAGCGTTCGAGTTACCGAACCTCCGGGCGAATGCCCAGGGCATCGGAATTATCCACGCCACGATTCACTCGAAGACCATCTCCTCGGACAACTGGTATATCAATGTCCACCAAGGGCTCGGCCTGGAGGCTTCGGTGGCCTGCGGCCAGGTGATGCCAACCATGTGATGGTCGCGCCGAGGGCGGGGAGCGGCGACCGCCGCTCCCCGCCCCGGTTATATGGTCGCCGGGTATAGATTCCGCGGCGGCGGGGAGGAACCAACCGATGACCATGGTTTTGATCGGACTCCTGGTCCTGGCTCTGTATCTGCTGGGCTCGGACGGCGAGCGATTGGACTCACCAGCTTAACCGTCGAACCGACCCCCCGAACGGCCTATTTCGGTACTCCCCGTTCGAGTATATGGTAGCTGCGAGATTACCCATACTATGGCACCAAGGCAATAGGTTCAAGACTCGAAAGGTAGGTCGAACTCATGATGCAACCAGAAGCGGCGTCCGCGATCCGCCCGGTGGAGCAGGCGGGCCGCCTCCTTGGCTCGATAGTCGCGGCTGGTCAGTCGCGTGTACGCGCCAAGCGGCGCGGGGCGGACGCCGGCACTCGGGCCGCTGCCGTGCAGGTCTGGCTGAAGGCAGGAAGAACCCTGGCCTCCGCCGACGACGACGTTGAAGCATTCGTCCGGGCCTATCAGGACGCCTTCCGCTCGTATCTCCTCTCGTAGCACGATTTCGCGAGGCGACGGTCCCTTCGTGTACGACATTCGTTTCGCGACCGAGTCCGGCTACGGCTGACGGCCTTCCCTATGTCGGGCTCAGCCGCTACGTTAGCCTCCTACTAACTCCCGCGCGGTCGCGTATGCCTCCTCGGTATCCACATCCAAGGCGGCTCGGGAATCGCGGACCTCAACGGCCAGCACCGAACCGGGACGAACTCGGAGCAGCGCCCGCGCTCCCTGATCCCCGCGAATCTCGTCAATTAGCGGCCATACAGAGCGCGCCAGCATCATCGGTGGCCCGCGATAGGCGCCAAAATCCGTGGCGATCATCGATTCGCCGGTGTTCTCCCAGGTCTCCTTCAGGGCAACAAGGTGCGCGCTCTCGATGAACGGCTGGTCGCCCACCATGACCACGGTCGCCGCCATAGCCGAGCGGACGGTCTCCAGACCGAGGCGTAATGACAGGCTCATGCCCTCGGCATAGCGCTCGTTGACCACGACATCAAACCCTGAAAGGTCAAGCGCGCCGCGAATCAGTTCCGCGTCGTGACCAAGGACCAGAACCATCTGGTTGAAGGTGGCCCCGCGCGCCGCCGCCAGAACCCACGCCAATAAGGGGCGCCCGCCCAGAGACAGGAGTTGCTTCGGTCGGCCCAGGCGGGTCGACGCGCCGGCCGCCAGCACGATGCAGGCGATCACCCTGGCCTGGCGGCGGCCTGATTGGCCAGCGAGCCCCCAGGGCGCCCATGGCGCGCCGCTACCATCTCCGCCAAGATGCTGATCGCGATCTCCTCAGGGCTGATCGCTCCCAGGTCCAGGCCGATTGGCCCCCGAAGGCGGGCCAGATCGGATTCGCCAAAGCCCGCCTCGCGCAGGCGATCTCGACGGGCAACCTGGGTCTTCCGACTGCCAATCACCCCAATATACCGGGCCGGACTCTTGAGGAGGACCGGCAACAACGGATCCTCGAATTTGGAGTCGTGGCTCAAGACCGCGACATAGGTGCTGCTGGTGATCTCCCGCTCGGACAGCACCCTGTGCGGCCAATCGACAATAATTTCGTCAACGTCTGGGAATCGTTCGGCGGAGGCGAATGCCGACCGAGCATCGATCAGAACGACACGATAACCGGCGATTCTAGCCATCGCGGAAAGGGGAATCGACGTATGGCCGGCCCCCACGATGACCAGGGTCGGCGATGGGACATGGGACTCCAGGAAAACCTGGAACTCCTCTCCGGCGTCGACATACGTCCGAGTGTCAGCCCGTTCATCCCGCAAGGCCGCGGAACAGTCCGCGGAGACCGCGTCATCAACCTGGCCCAGTCCAAGGGCGCCGATTCGTCGCCCATCGGGGAAGATTAGCATCTTGGCCCCTAACGCCCGAGGTCCGGAGAGCACCGTGGCGACCCCTACCGGCCGCCCCGCTCTCACGGCCTCCGCCACCGCTTCGTACCACTCCATGGCTCACAACCTCTCCATTCGCGGGCCGCTCAATTCCCGTTTCTTAGGCTACCTGTTCGATAAACACTTGCACGGTGCCGCCGCAGGCCAGACCGATTTCGAAAGCCATGTCCTCGGTAAAACCATAGCGCACCAGCTTGGGTACGCCGGTCTCAAGCACCTCCATCGCGTGCTCGAACACGTCCGCCTCAATGCAGCCGCCGCTCACCGATCCGGCCAATCCACCGCCCGGAGTCATCGCCATCTTGGCCCCGGTTGGACGGGGGGTGGATCCCTGCGCCGTAACCACGGTGGCCACCGCGACCTGGTTCCCTTCCGCCCGCCAACGATCGATCTGCTCGATTAAATCGCGCATGGTTCATCTCCTTTAGTTCGGTGGACCGCGTCTCATAGCCCGGTCCGTTAGTACGCACTCTTAAAGATACCGCGATCCGCTCCTTCCCCTACCCCGCCGCGCGCGCCGTCGCCCGCTGCCCCCGCTCGGGCCGCTGATCGTCCAGATCGCGCAGAAAGCGGCCAAGCTGCTCCAGGCTGGCAAGGTTATGCGAGGCGAGGAAATCATCCACAAAGGGTAAAGCGGCCCGCATGCCGCGGGTCAGCGGCTCGTAGCCCGCCAGCCCCAGGAGTGGGTTCAACCAAACCAAGCGATGCGAGAGGCGCTGTAAATGGGCCATCTCGGCCGACAAGACCTCTGGTTCCCCCCGATCCCATCCGTCGCTTATCACCACGACGGTCGCTCCATGTCCCAATACTCTGCGGCCCCAGACGCGGTTGAAGGTCGCGAGTGAATCGCCGATTCGGGTGCCCCCTCCCCAATCGACCACCTTCGAGGCCACCTCGGCCAGGGCGGTATCAGTGTCCCGGACGCGTAGTTGGCGGGTGATTCGAGTCAAGCGGGTGCCAAACACGAAGGTCTCGACGGCGCCGCGTCCCTGGCGCAGGGCATGAAGAAAGCGGAGCAGGAGGCTGGTATACCGCTCCATCGAGCCGCTGATGTCGCAGATCAGGACCAGTGGCCGGGGCTTCCGCCGTCGAGTGCGCCGAGGCAGGCGGAGAATCTCGCCTCCAGTGGCCAGACTTTCACGGAAGGCCCTTCTAGGATCGGCATGAGGCCCTTTTCCCGCCCGCTTGGTCCGCCGCAGCTCGCGCGTGGCCGTGCGCCAGCGCAGCTCGGCGATCAGGCGCCGCACCTCGGCGATTTCCGCCGCTTCTAGCTGTGAAAAGTCGCGGCGCCGCAGCACCTCGCGGGCGCTATAGGCCGCCATCTGCTCTGATGGCTTGTCACCGCCTTCCTCAAGCCCCTCCTCCACTGTTTCGCCCTCCGGGAGGTCGACCAAGAGTTCGACCGATCGCTCCTCCCCGCCGCCTGGCGCGGGCTCCCCGCGCTCATCGGAGCGCTTGAGCAGTGACGAGAGGCTGTCGCGATCGACATCGGCAAGGGGCCGAACGTCGCGATGGAGCCAGAAACGGGCAAACAGGAAACTGAACAGGGGTTCGTCGACATGGCGGGTGAGAAGCACGCAACGAAGGGCCTGATAAAACTCAAGTTGTATTGTTATGTCAACTTCTTGCAGCCCCCGGCAGGCATCCGCGGCCTGTCCGGTGGTTACGCGCAGACCATGGCCGCGACAGAGTTGGGCGAACTCCCGCACCCGATCCACCAGGATCGAGCCGATAGCCTCAAACGTTTCCGCCTCGGGATCCGATCCCATGATCTCGCTCAAGCTGTGGCCGTGACTTCGGCCAGAATGGTCCGCGCCGTGCCGCCCCGCACCCGGTGGAGATCCTCCTCGTACTTGAGTACGCACCCGAGGGTATCCTGCACCGAGGCGTCGGACAGTGCCGACTGGTCCAGCGTAACCAGGGCTCTGGCCCAGTCCAGGCTCTCCGCGATCCCTGGTTGCTTGTAGAGATCGAGGGCCCGCAGCCGTTGTACGAAGGCGCTCACCTGCCGCGCCAGGCCCGCGGACGCACCCGGCACTCTCAGGGCAATGATCTGGCGCTCCTTCTCCACGGTTGGATAGTCAATCCAGTGGTAGAGACACCGTCGTTTCAAGGCATCATGTACTTCGCGGGTGCGATTGGAGGTAAGAATAACCGCCGGCGGGGAGATCGCGGTTATAGTTCCCAGTTCGGGAATGGTGATCTGGAAATCCGAAAGAAGTTCGAGCAGGAACGCCTCGAATTCAGCGTCGGCCCGATCCAATTCGTCGATCAGCAGGACCGGCGGCACGGGGTCTTGGTGCTCGATGGCCTGCAAAAGGGGCCGGCGAATGAGAAAGTCGGGGCTGAATATGTCCTTGAGCGACTCCCTATCCGCGTGTCCCTGGGCCTCCAGAAGGCGAATCTCCAGCATCTGGCGGGCAAAGTTCCATTCGTAGACCGCCGTGTTGATGTCGAGCCCCTCATAGCACTGTAGACGGATAAGGCGCGCACCCTGAAGGTCGGCAAGAACCTTGGCTACCTCCGTTTTGCCCACCCCCGCCTCGCCTTCCAGCAAGAGCGGTTTGCCCAGGCGGAGGCTCAGATGCAGGGCCACCGCCAGGGCGCGATCCGCCACGTAGGAACGCTCGAGAAAGGCTGCTTGCAGCGCGTCAATCCCGAGCGCGGCGGCCGGGGATTCCTCCCCCGGCCGCCTGCTTGCCCGGTTCTGCTGGCTGTCGTCCCCCATGCGGCTCAGCTTCCCGCCGCCGCGCGAGCAGCGGCGCGAGTCACGGCCCGCCGGGTGTACACCGTAGCAAGATGGGCTCTATATTCCTCGCTTGCGTGCAGATCCGACATCAGGCTCAGTCCCTCCGCCGCGTGCGCGGCGGCGGCGGCGATCGCCGCGTCATCCAGGCGTTTCCCTACCAGGGCGTTCTCCACGCCAAGAGCACGC
>JANWHO010000085.1 GCA_025450375.1 Chloroflexota bacterium | reverse complement strand
CCTGGTTCCAGCCAGGCTCGCCTGACGAATATCGATGCCGCCGTGCATCACCTTGACGGACAATTGATCGCCCCCGGCGCTGTCTATTCCTTCGATCAGCGGATCGGCGATATCACTACGCAGGGCGGCTACGTGCAAGGAATCGACATCATCGATAACCAGGATGTGCCGGGGATCGGCGGCGGAGTCTGCCAGGTCGCGGTGACCCTCTTTCAAGCGGCCGTCTACAGTGGGATGCCGATCCTGGAGCGGGTGCCGCATGCCAACATCGTGTCGTACTACAACCCGGTGGGGATGGATGCCACGGTCTACGTGTCGGCCAATGGGCCGGACGTGAAGTTTCAGAACAACACCGGGCATTGGGTGCTGGTCAACTTCACGGAGAATTTGGCCAAGTACACCCTGACCGCTCGCTTCTATGGGACGGATCCACATTTCCGGGTAGTGATCCGCGGACCCTTCGCCACCGATCAGCCAAATGGCAACGTGGACGCGGTATTTTACCGCACCGTCTATGACAGCGCCGGCAAGGTGCTGCTGGACGCGCATTTCAATAGTCACTATGTGCCGGTGGGCGCGGCGCTCTAGGCCGCCAGATGGGCTAGCCGATTGATGCCCCTTTCCGATCGCTGGTTCCTCGTGTAGGGTGTGGAATGCGCGGGCGACGGCCTGTCGCCTTGCCAGCCATCACGGTAGACGTGCCGCGCCGCGAAAGTAGTGATCATGTCGAGTGCCGTGGAAGCCAGACCCGCGCCCGCTCGGACCCGCCCAACCCTTGTCCCCCCCTGTGTTCAGACGGTAGAGGATACGGGACTTGACCCCAGCTTCATTGCCGACCTGATCCTCAAGATCTGCTATTACCGCGGCACGATCAGCGGCGGAGAGATCGCCAAGGCGCTGCGCCTCCCATTTGTTGGGGTGGTCGAAGGACTGATTGAGTCGCTCAAGCCGGGGCGATTCATCGAGGTGCAGGGTTCAACCGGCCTCCAGAACACCACCTATCGCTATATGCTGTCCGAAAAGGGCCACCATAAGGTTCAAGAACTGCTGGAACGCTCGAACTACGCGGGCGCCTGCCCGGTCACTCTGGACGACTATACGTACATGGTGAGCAAGCAGCGGGTGCGCGATGCCAAGGTGACGCGGGCCGTGGTGGAGGAACAGTTCAGCCAGATGGTCCTGGCGCCCCAGGTGCTGGAGCAACTGGGCCCGGCGATCAATTCCGGCGAATCAATCTTTGTCTTCGGCGCCCCCGGCAACGGGAAGACGACGATCGCCGAGATTGCCACCAGTTGCCTGGGCGGCGATGTCTATATCCCCTACGCACTCTACATCGAGGGCGAGATTATCCGTGTATTCGACGATTCACTGCACCAACCGGTGGAGGAAGAAGACGGGCGTGGGGTGGATCAGCGGTGGGTCCGCTGCAAGCGGCCCACGGTGATCGCGGGCGGTGAGCTAACCTTGCAGGCGCTGGATCTCACCTATTCACGGGAAAGCAAAACCTATGAGGCGCCGCTGCAAATGAAAGCGAACTGCGGCATGCTGCTGATCGATGACTTCGGTCGCCAGCAATGTTCCCCGACCGCGCTGCTGAACCGCTGGATCGTGCCGCTGGAGAAACATGTCGATTACCTCAATCTGGTGACGGGGATCAAGATTCGAGTCCCCTTCGAGGAATTGATTATTTTCTCCACCAATCTCTCGCCCAAGGATCTGGTGGATGATGCCTTCTTGCGCCGGCTCCAGTATAAGATCGAGGTGCTGCCGCCCTCCCTCGGCCAATTCAAGGAGATCTTCCGCCGCGTCGCCGGGGCCCGAAATCTGGAGTGGAACGAGGAGGCATTCGCGTACCTCCTACGCGAGCATTACCAACGCGCGGGGCGCGAGCCGCAAGCCTGTCATCCGCGGGATCTGATCAACCACATGCTGAGTATCTCTCGCTACTATGACGTGCCGCCGCGCATGACCCAGCCCATGATTGACCACGCGGTCCGGAGCTACTTCGTTCGGCTATCCGGCATGTGACCTTATCGGCAGTGTCTCGATTTCAGCATTGACGCCTATGATATGGTGGATCCACTCGCTATGCAGGGGAAGAGAGAGGGGATTCCACCATGGTAGTGGATGCGCGAACACTCCTGGCCGCCCGTCAGGCCAACTGGGGTCAGTCGGCCCGGACCCGTACGCCCGACCCGGTTGCCGCCACGGCGCTGATCGAACGGGTTGGGATTGCCACTCTCTATCCCGTTTCCCCCGAACTGCCCGATCTCCTGCATGCCTATACCGGAGACCCCTCGACCACGCCTGATTCGCACTGGGATAGCGCATCCGGCCATGTGTATGCCTGGCGCTGGGAGTTGGGCCGGCGGGAGGCCGCGTTCTACACGGCAATCGTCCGTGGCCGCCCTACCCTGGTTGCCTGGGCTTTACTTCCATCCGTGCTCCGCCTGCGGGGCGATCTCCGCGCATCCGATCAACTGTACGCGGCCGGGCTCCTTTCGGAGGGCGCCGCCCGCATCGCGCTCGCCCTCGACGGGGCCGGCGGGGTGCTGGGGACCGGCGAGTTGCGGAAGGCCGCCGGTTTCCCCATCGGCAAGGAGCAGCGGGCAGCCTTCCTCAAGGCGGTGGCCGAGTTGGACGGACGCCTTCTCCTGGCCAAGGTCTTCTCGCCGGACGATGAGGACATGCGCCACGTCCTGGTGGCGACCCGTTACCCGGATGCATTCGCCGCCGCACGCGAACTGGATCCCGCGGCGGCCATGGACGCGCTTCTGGCTCCATACCTATCCAACGCGGTATTCGCTCTACCCGGCCCGCTGGCCAAGCATCTTGGCCTCGACGCGGGCGCTGTTCGTTCCGGTCTTGAGCGCCTGGTGGCGGCGGGAACAGCGGAGAGAGTCACCGTATCTGGATTGGGAGAGTGCTACTTGCCAGGGCCATGACCCGGCTTCGCGATTAGGTGGGCTTGCTCGGTGACAAGTTATTGGTTGAACGCGGCTCGGCGGACGCACCGCCATGAACCAACCAGAGTGGCGGCCCAGATGGGCCGCCTCTCTTGTTGGTTCATGGCGGTGCTTGTTTATTGGGTGACGAACGATGGCAAATGAGCCGAGTTCGACACGGTAAACTTGTCCCACATGCCGGCCTGAAGGTGCCCCGGCACCAGGCAGACCATGTAGAAGGTGCCGACATGTACGGCCTGGAAGCCCACATACTGGGTGACTCCAGAGCGGACGCCGGCCAGCGCGTTCGGGGTCTCCACCGGACCGAGAACGGTCTGCACCACCTTGGGCGGCAGGCTGATCGTGGTGGACAGGCCCACGCTATGGGGCAGCGCGGCCTTGTTGGTAAAGATCCAGTCCACCTGCCATCCCGCCGGGATGATGAAGTTGCCCTTGCCGTGGGAATAGCCGTCGAAGTTAAAGCCGTTATTGTCCGAGGTAGCGCCGGCGGTAACCACGATCGCCACGTATTGCCGTTCGGCGCTGGTATACATCCAGGGGTTGACCTTGATCAGGCCCTTCAAATTCGGGTGGGCCTCCGCGGCGACGCCGCCAACCGTGGTCACGGCCGGCAAAGGCTTCACCGCTGATCCGTTCAGCTTGAAGACGGCCATGGTGCCGCCCGCCGGGGTGGCGCCAAACGAGCTACCCAGAGCGATGGCAACGTACTGAACCCCGTTCACCATGTAGGTGATCGGCGCCGCTCCCGTCCCCAGGCCCACGTTCGGGCTCCAGAGGATCTTCCCGGTCTTGGCGTCCAGTGCGTAGAAGTGACCGTCATCGGCGCCCGAGAAGACGAGACCACCGGCCGTGGCCAGGGCACCGCCGATCAGCGGCTGCTTGAACTGATCTTTCCAGAGCACCTTGCCGGTGGCGACGTCGACCGCTGCCATGAAACCGGTGAGCTTCGTGTTTATCGTGAACACGCCGCCGAAGTCCGGCAGGCCAGTCCTGTGGCGGTTGGTGTCGGCCGTCGGCGCCAATTGGTACAGGGCGCATTCATTCAAACCGGGCAAGTACACCGCCTGGATGGCTGGGCTGAAAGCTGGGGGCGAGTACTCCAGGCCACCCAAGGCACCGGGGCATACCTGAACGCCTTTAGCGGTCGGCTTGGGATGCGGCATGGTGTACGGCGTCAAGTAAGGAGACTTGGAGAGTACCTTGCCGGTGGCGGCATCGTACACGAAATAGAGACCGGACTTGTTGCCGTGTCCCACCGCGTGCACGGTCTTCCCGTGATAGTGCATGTCGAAGATAATCGGCTCTTGATGCGAATCGTAGTCCCACTGGTCGTTGCAGACCTCGGTATGGCCCCAGATGAACTTGCCGGTGCGGGCATTCAGGGCCACGGTGGCGTCGGCCCATTGATTGCAGCCGGGCCGCTGACTATTGTCGACATCCGGGCTGGGGTTGCCGGTGCCGAAGTACAGAATGCCGGTCTTGTTGTCGATCACGTCCGGCATCCAGACGTCGCCGCCGCCGTGGTTACCCTGCTTCGGGATCCATCCGTGGCCGGCCGCCGGTACGGTGTAAAAGCGCCAGACCTGCTTCCCGGTGTTGGCGTTATAGGCAGCCACGAAACCACGTTCGCCGGCATCGCCTTCCTCGCTGCCCACGAAGAGAAGCCCCTTCCAGTAGGTGGCGGGGGAGGACTCGGAGTAGCCCAGATTGGGGTTGGCCACGCTGGAGTCCCACAGCTTTTCGCCGGTCGATGCCTGCAAGGCGATCAACTGATTGTCAAAGGTGAGGAGGAAGACTTTGCCATTGGCCACCGCTACTCCGCGGCTGGCGGGCGCGCCGCCTCCGCCACCGGCGATAGCACGGTAAAAGTCGACCTTGGGCGTGAACTGCCAGAGCTGCCGTCCGGTGACCGCGTTTACCGCCCGTACCTGGTCCACACTGGTGGTGAAGTACATGATGCCATTCACAACCACCGGGTCCGTTTCCCATCCCGAGAGGCCGGGACCCTGCTGCATGGTCCAGGCCACGCCCATCTTGTGTACGTTGGCGGTAGTAATCTGGGTAAGCGTGGAGTAGCGCGTATTATCGCTAGTATTGCCGAATTGCGCCCAGTCCATGTTGGCGCCCGCTGCCGCCCGCTGCCCCGAGACCTGGCGTGTTCCGGCCGCGTTCGCCGAGGCCGTGAGCGCCAGCGCCGCGGCCATCCCCACGGCGGCGGCGCGCCGAAGTGTTAGATGCATGTCTTGTTCCTTATGCTGTTAGTCCGGCTCCTATCATGATCGTCCGAGGGATCGGTTTCTTGCCTCAGCCGAGGGTTGTCTCTTTATCAGAAACGACTCCTTTCGCACCCCGCGCTCAAACCTGTTGCATGGTACGTAGCGGAACAGAGATTGTCAACGGGCAATGAAGTATTTTATTCATGACACCTATTCCTGGAACAGACGTGCATACCACAACGAGAATAGGTTCTGGTTGAAAAGCATTTTGTTATGCGCGCCTACATACGGAGCATGACCCTAGTGTACGATCAAGCGCCTTACTTTCAAGGAGCGTGGCCCGCCCACACGATCGTAGGCTCCCGAACCCTCACGGCAAACAGTCTGAGGCAGTGTTAGCCTCGCTGCTCCGCGATCAACTCATCCACGAACTGGCGGGCCGTACGGCAGGAGCGCCCGTTGTGCCAGAGCGCCCACTGGATCGCTCGCCGCCGTAGTTCGTGATCGGGCAGGGCGATCTGGTGCGCGCGGGCCAGACCCAGGGCTACCCGCGCATAGCGCTCCTGATCCGGAGCGGGGAAGGTGACCAGCAAGCCAAAGCGGTCGGCCAGGGATAGCTTCTCCTCCATGGTGTCGCGTGGACGCACCTCACCGTTTTGCTCCTGGTCGCGGTCGCTGAACCGCTCCTTGATCAGATGGCGTCGATTAGTGGTGACATAGAGCACGACGTTGGCCGGCCAGGCTTCAACCGTTCCTTCCAGGGCCGCCTTGAGCGCCTTGTATTGCACTTCGTGCTCCTCGAAGGACAGATCGTCCACGAACAGCACGAATCGTTGGGGCAGTTCGCGCAGGGTCGCCAGCACTCGGCTCAGATCGCCCAGTTCATCACGGGCCAGCTCGACCAGGCGAAGGCCACGTTCGCCGTAGGCATGCACCAATGCCTTGACCGTGGACGACTTTCCCGTCCCTCGTTCACCGTAGAGCAGCACATGGTGGGCGGGCAACCCGACCACGAAGCGTTCGGTGTTGCGGAGCAGCGGCTCGCGCTCGCTGTCGTAGGCGATCAGTTCCTCCAGGCGAATCTGGTCGGGATGAGTGATTCCTTCCAATCCGCCTCCATCGCGGGCCGACCATCTGGCGGCCTGGACCCGCGCGAACAGTCCCAGTCCATGCGCCCGCCAGTGGGCGGCCAAATCCTCGGCCATCGCGCCCCAATCCAGGGCCAGGCTCAGACGCCGGACAATGGCGGTTCGCGGCCCGTTATCGCTGGAGGGCGCCGACACGGCCTGCCAGGGGGCAAGGGCATCCATCAGTTCCTCACCGACCAGGGCGGCGGTTGCCTCGCGGATCGCGTCCGCGCCCAGGGAATAGAGCCATTGCAGGCCGCGGAGATCGCGGCGGGCCTGATCCAGCACCGAGGGAGCAACCGCCGCCGTTCCGCCGGCCGCCGCCGCGAGACTGAAGGGATTCTGGTCATCCACCACCCGCCAGAGCAGATGCGACTGCCAGGCGTCGGCGGCCTCAACCGCCGGCATGCTCTCGGTGGCCAGCAGGGCAAATACTCGTGCGTAGGCGCGGGCAACCACGCTGCCGCGGAGAGCCGGCGTGCCCGTCTCGGCCACGGGCCGGTGGTCGAGACATTCGAGCAGGGCGAGCATCGCCTCACCCACGGGATCGGTCAGGACGCCCTCCAGGAGGGAAATGGCGGTCGCCCGCCGTCGTGCCATGCGTAGTTGCTTCCCCCGGAGCGATTCCAGGGAAAGGTCGGTGGAACCGGTCATGCCGCCTCTTTCTGGTTACGAGGATATTTTACTCGGTTGGAGGATGCATACCTGGAGTTCGCTACTGTTGGCGAAACAGTCCGAGTGACGACATCGTCTGGGAGCGCGAGCGGGACGCTCGCGCTCCCAGGCCCGGATCCTTGCGGCGGCACAACCGTTACAAACTCGATCACCTTTTCCACGGCTTACAGGGAATAGATCTGGCCATACTTGTCGCGAAGGTAGCGTATGTACGGCTCGGGGCTGAGCGCCGATCCGGTCGCGCGCTTTAGCAAATCGGCGGGGAAGAATTTCCTCCCGTATTGGTGAATGTTCGTGTTGAGCCAGCGCAACAACGGGCCGAACTCGCCCCTTTCGAATTGCTCCGGCAGGTCCGGGTGAGCCTGGTGGGCCGCTTCCCAGAGCTGGGCCGCGATGATATTCCCCAACGCGTATCCCTGGAAGCCGCCAAGGCCGGAGGTCCAGTGAATATCTTGCAGAATCCCTTCCGTATCGTTGGGAGGCGTGATGCCCAGGTATCCCCGCACCTTCTCATTCCAGGCGGCTGGGGCATCCTTGACGCTAAGACTGCCATCGAGCAGCGCGATCTCCAACTCGAAGCGGAACATAATGTGCAGGCAGTAGGTCACCTCGTCCGCCTCGACCCGGATCAAGGACGGACACACCTTATTGATCGCCCGATAAAACTGGTGCATATCCACACCTTCGAGGACGCCCGGAAAAGCCGCTTGCAAGGTAGGATAGAAGAACCGCCAGAAAGGGATACCCCGGCCCACGAAATTCTCCCACAGACGCGATTGGCTCTCGTGCATCCCGGCGGACACGCCGCCGGTGATCGGAGTTTGGGCCAGCGCGGGCGAGATCCCTTGCTCGTACATCCCATGCCCTGCTTCATGCATGGTCCCCATCAGAGCCATGGAGAGAAATCGGGCGTCGTAGCGAGTGGTGATGCGGACGTCATCGCGGTTGAAGGCCGTCTCGAACGGATGGGTGGTCCGGTCGAGACGGCCACGGGTGAAATCATAGCCAAAGCGCGCGACGACCTCGCGGCCAATGCGCTCCTGAGTCGCCTCGTCGTAGTGGCGATGGAGCACGGTATCATCCACGCTCTCCACCTGGGGAGTGATTTTCCCTACCAGGTCCAAAAGTTGTGGGCGCAGTTCGTCGAAGACCGCCCGCACCGAATTGGTGGTCATGCCCGGCTCCGTGTAATCCACCAGGGCATCGAAGGGCTGCTCGGGATAGCCGACATACTCACACATACGACGATTGAGTTCCACGATCTTCTCGACCCAGGGCGCGAAAGCGGGATAATCATTCCGTAATCTCGCCTCTCGCCACACGCTTTCCGCCAGCACCGAGGTGCGCGCGAATTCCGCCACCAGGGCGTCGGGCACTTTGACTTCGCGGTCGTAATCCCGCCGCGCGACCCGGACCAGCGAGGCATCATCGCTACCGGGATCCAGATTGGCCGTGTGGTCCTGGGCCGCCTTGAGCAGGTCGCCGGTCCGCCGGCTGGTCAGCCGCTCGTGAGCCAGCTTGGAGAGCGCGGCCAGATCCTCGGCCCGTCCCGTCGCGCCGCCGAGCGGCATATAGGTGTTCTGGTCCCAGGCCAACACCGAGATCGCGTTATTAATGGCGCCGATCTCGGCAAAGGTCGCTTTCAACTGGTCCAGCGCGTCATTGCTTCCGGACATGGCGGATACTCCCCTTCTTCAGCCTTGTGTGCCGCGATCCTCGGCCCGGGTCGCGCGTGTACCTGGCCGGGCTGGATCGGTCTGTTAGAGGCGTTACGTCTGAAAGTATAGCCAATGCGGGGTCCAACTGGACGATCCTCCCCCGCATCGCCTATGCTCCCCAGGGAAACATCTGGTGGTCGCGTGCCATTTTTTACGGCGGTGAAGCACTATTCTGGGAGCGCGGATATGGATTTGGGGATCGGCGGCAAGACGGCGCTGGTCTGCGGGGCCAGCAAGGGAATTGGGCGGGCGGCTGCCCTGGCCCTGGGGCGCGAGGGGGCGCGGCTGGCCATTTGCGCCCGCGATCAGGGGGCTCTTGAGGCGACCGCCGCCAATCTGCGCGCGGCCACGGGCGTCGAAATACTGGCAATCGCCGCGGATCTGCGGGATGGGGTCGCCATCGAGCGGTTGGTGGCCCAGACCGTGGCCCGGTATGGGGCGCTGGATATTTTGGTGAACAATACCGGCGGTCCTCCGGCAGGCCCCTTCGAGAAGCACGATGATGGGGCCTGGCAGGCTGCCTTTGAGACCCTGCTCCTGAGCGTGGTTCGTTTAACCCGGCTGGCGATCCCGCACATGCGCCGCCAGGGTTGGGGGCGGATCGTCACCGTCACCTCAACCTCGGTCAAGCAGCCAATCGCCAACTTGGTCCTTTCCAACTCACTGCGCGCCGCCGTGACCGGTCTGTCCAAGACGCTGGCATCCGAGCTGGCGCCCGATGGGATCACGGTGAACACGGTCGCGCCGGGACGTATCCTTACCGATCGCTTGACCAGCCTCTATGGGGGAGACGAGACCACCACGCGTCGGACGGCGGCGGCGGGGGTTCCGATGGGACGGGTGGGGGAGCCGCTCGACATGGGACAGGCAATCGCCTATCTGTGTAGCGAGTCGGCCAGGTACATTACTGGGGTATCGCTCCAGGTCGACGGCGGCCTGACCAGCGGGCTGTTCTGATCGTGGAGATACCCTGGTGACCCTCGGGCAAGGCGCTTTTCTGTTCGCGGCAGCCCTGGTGGGCGGGGCGCAAAACGCGGTGGCGGGAGGCGGCAGCTTCCTCACCTTTCCCGCCCTGATCGTCAGCGGCGTGTCGTCGATCCATGCCAACGCGACCTCCACGGTGGCCCTCTGGCCCGGCTCGCTTGCCAGCGCCGGGGCGTATCGGAAGGAACTCCGCTCCGTCCCCCATCTTGGCGCCCTGGCGGTGATCAGCCTGATCTGCGGCTGGCTGGGAGCGCTGCTGCTGCTGCGCACGCCGGCGGCGACCTTTTCCCGACTAATCCCAGTTCTCCTCCTGGCGGCAACCCTTCTCTTTGCCTTTGGGCCGTCGTTCACGGCCTGGATGAAGCGGCGGGCGGCTTCACGAAAGGACGCCGAGACCGCGGAGGCGGCCGGCTCGCGCGGTGGACTGATCGGCATGTTTGCCGGGCAGGCCGTGATCTCCATCTACGGCGGCTATTTCGGCGGCGGGATCGGCATTCTCATGCTGGCCGCCTTTGGCCTGATGGGGATGGAGAATATCCATGAGATGAACGCCCTGAAAACCGTGCTGGCCAGTTGCATCAACGGTATCGCGGTGATCACCTTCGTGATTGCCGGGGCGGTCAACTGGCCGCAAGCTCTGGTGATGCTGGTCGGGGCGGTGATCGGCGGCTACGCGGGAGCGGCGTACGCACGGAAGCTCGACCCCGCGCTGGTCCGCCGGCTGGTGATCGTAATCGCCTGCCTGATGACCGTATATTTCTTCGTCCGGGAATTTTAGGTAGGGTCGAGTACGCTATCATACTCCCCAGAGGGACGAGCCATGATCGAACAAACCACCCCCCTATGCGAGGACGACCGCGCGTTCCTGCTGGCCTTTGCCGACGACACGGAGGACGCACCCTGGATGGTCGCCTCGGATCGCCATTTCCTGTGCGTGATCGCTTCCCACTTTTCCTTGAAGCTGCAGGGCGGGGAGGCGCACCCGGAATGGTATGTCAGCGGCGAAATCTTTATCTCCTATGCCCGACCAGATGGATCGGTGGGAAAAGTAGCGCCCGACCTCTTCGTGGCCCTGGCGCCCAATCACCTGCGGGAATCGTTTGATGCCCGGAGAGAAGGCGGCTTCCCCCCATTCGTCCTGGAAATCGTCTCCCCGGACTCGCGGCATCGCGATCTGGTGGAAAAGCCGCGTGCCTACGATTTGTGCGGAGCGACCGAGTACGCGATTTTCGATCCCTACACCACGGGACCGGGCTCCTTGACCGGCTATCGGCGCGACGCGCGGGGCACCTGGGGCCCCTGGGTGGCGGAGCCCGGCGGGGAGTTGCGGAGCATGGTGCTGGGGCTGACGTTGGTGGTGCGCGGGTTGCTGCTCCGCTTTCAAGACGCGAACGGGGACCTTCTGCCAATCGGCGAGGAATTGCAGGCCGCCTTGCACCACGCCCAGCGGCAGTGGTTAGTCGAACGGAATGGCCGGGCCGCCGAGACGCGACGCGCGGAAGCGGAACGTGCGGCGGCGACCGAGGCGGCGGCCCGAGCGGAAGCGGCGGAGGCGCGGGTGGCCGAGCTGGAGGCGGAATTGGCACGCCTACGCGAGGAGGAGCCAAAGGAACCCTGATGACCATGCTCCCGTGGAGCGGGGACTCCCGCGAATCTCAAGGCGCGAAATTTGCGAACGTTCGCCCTTTGAGATAATCGGGAAAGGTGTGGATGCCGGTAATCTGCAGGAAGCAGCGATCCGGGAGGTTGTCCAGGTTCGGACGAGCGAGCCCGATCCGCAGGAACACCACGCGGTCACGCAAGAGTTGGGCGGCGCTATCCGAAATATCCCGTGGCGCGCGGCCCTTGGCCCGCGAGCGGTCACAGACATATCGCCAGACAAGGTCGGTGATGCTCAGTTTGTAGTAAGCGCCTTTCCGATCGTCGAACCCCAGGCGATATCCCCATGCACCGTCGGCCTTTTGTTCATGGACGACTTCGCGAATCCGGGACGGAGCCACGGTACCGAGTGAGCGCTCCCCGCCTCCTTGCCACACATACCAACCGCGGTCGGCCATGATCGGGCGGCCAAATATCGCCTCCACGGAAGGGGACAGGGTGGTGGTTAACAGATCCCGCCACCGGGCATCGGATACGCGTCCAATCAAGCGTACCGACCTGGGCAAATAGAAGTTGTCCTCTGTATGCGGCGGTTCGGATTGAGCATGACCGAAGTCGAATTCCACCTCGGCGGCTGGATACACAATCGCCCGCCTCCCGAGGAGCAACGCGGTTTCGTGGATGCCCGGCGGCGGCAAGACCGGACGAACGCAGTGACCATCGGAGTCGTATCCGGCGATGCACACACGCCCGTTGCGCATTCGGGTGAGATCCGTGATTACCAGGGATCGCTTCATAGGTGGATCAGTTCGACCGAAGGCCAGTGAGCGATCAGCCGTTCACCAACCAGGCGGCGATGGCATTGTTCCGCCGTGGGTTCACTGCACAACAGGCATGAACGCTCGGCTTCGAAATCGGCGCGATTCAAGGACTCCGGAATCCGTCGTTCGTCCATGAGGGCCTCGAACCGCAGAACGTAGCGAGGCCAATTCGCGCCGGCACGATACTCCCGGAGGATTTCCTTGGTGGGAGCGAGCTCCGGCATGTAGACATACCGGCAGCCCGGCACCAGCTTGGAGAGAAAGTAGGGGAAATCGTCTCGTTTCGCGAAGCCGGATAACTGACCGTCCGGACTGACCCGAATGTCTACCAGCCGTTGGATCTCGTGCCGGCGAAGGAGGTTGAAAAAGGTCTCGGCCCGTTTTTGGGTGAAGCCGAGAGTGAAGAGCTTCATTGGTGACTTAGAAGAGGGAGTGCTGGATGACCAGAGGCTTCTCGATCAACGGGGGAATGGCGGCGGCTTCGAGGAGCATGCCCGTGCCCCGGATGTGACACACGCTCGTCTCTGGGTGCCGCGCCATAAGATAGCGTGCTATCAGATGATGGCGATGACAGTGCGCCGGGTTCTCCTCACTGCACATGACGGCGGTTGCCTGTTCGGCCACCAATTCCAGCAGGCGATCCATCCCCCGGATGAACCAATCCCGCGTCATGATCGCCGGATAGTCTACGTCCCGCAAGTAGTCCGCAT